>JALSPD010000062.1 GCA_026986135.1 DHVE2 group archaeon | reverse complement strand
TGATAAAAGGAGAGGTTATTGGAGAGAATAAAAATCTACTCCCGATTCTTAACGGAAGAAATTTAAAAATTGGAAAAGTTCTTTATGAACCAATCACGGGGTATTGGATTGAAAAGGATAAGAAAAGTACACTCCGTAAGTTTTTTGATAAGCCACATATAGTAGTGGGGCTTGGATTTAGGGGAGATGGACAGGTGGGAGCAGCATATGACTATAAAGCATATCCATGGATGGGAGATGTATATCATCTACTGAGAAAACATACACTAACAAATATGGAATTTGATCTTACAGATGAAGAAGTGGTCGAGTTTTTAAATTCAGAAATAATAAAACGGTATGTAAAGGATGTTTTTAGAGACATAACGTATCATTTTAACATCACGCAGCTAAAGATGCTGCCTTTACCTACTAAAAAGGAACTAATAAAGCTAAGAGAGGTGTTGGTATGCCCAGAAACTGGAAGGAAGATCTAGAAAAATTTGAAAAATTCCTAGGAAATATTGACATATCCAGATATGCAAATTTGAGAAAAATAAAAACGGTTGAGCAGGATCTACCCAAAGAGATCTTGCCACTTGAAATATTCTACAAATATTATTGGAATACTACAAATTTTAAGGATTATGATGAGATCTTTGCCATATACTGGTCTGAAAAGCTCAATCCATACATTTATGAATTCATAAAAAAATATTTTTACGGTTGTTCATTACAGTTTGTTGAGGAGGGCTTTAAAGCAAGGTTGTATAGAATATGGATGTCTATACTTACCCAATTTCACTTTCAATACCTCTGGAATTCTCTATTTAACGAGAAACTATTATCATCTCCTGAGTTAGACATGAGAGGAATAGACTCTATTGTTAAATTGAACGATTTAAAGGTTGCTATTCAAATTAAAAAAGTATCCTACAGAAGAGAAGCACCAGATCGTAGATTCACCAAACGACAACGTACCTATGCTGATATTATCGTAGAAATCCCGTATTTAGTAATAAACACGAACGAACTAAAAAATAAACTTGAAAATCCTCGGGTAAGAGAATCCACGAAGATAAAATGTAGAAACGCTCTGGATATATTTCACAAAAATTTTATTTTGTTAGAAAATGGATTTGTAATTTTTAAGAAGGAATATGTTAGGTATGTTTACGATCTAATTATTGAAAAAACCCGAGGTATAGAAAAAGGAAAGAAGATATCCTATGAGGAAATACTATCTTGGTGACTGCAGAGCTTAGGGATCTGAAAATGACATGGGAAAGATATAAAAAAAGGTACATCCGCAAAACCGACCGGAAGGAGAAGATTATTTGGATTATGGCTCTCTTTGTGGTTCTGCTGACAATAATGGCATCGCAGTTCATAATTCTCGGTACATTGGACAGGTCCTACAATGATAATCATAACACGCTCAAAATAAACACCTGGGCGTATCAACTTCAAAACGCAAGTCCTGATGAGATATCTCACTCGGGTTTTGATCTTGTGGTTATGGATTACTCGCGAGATGGGACTCCTGATGGAGAATACAGTTGGGAAGAAATCAAAAAAATAAAGGATATGGGAATAATGCCCCTGGCTTACTTGAGCATCGGAGAAGCTGAAGATTACAGATTTTACTGGGACGCTAATTGGTATAAAAATCCTCCAGAATGGCTTGGAAATGAGAATCCTGAATGGAAAGGAAATTACGCGGTGAAATACTGGAACAAGGAGTGGCGAAAAATAATATATAAATACATAAAGAAGATAGTATCCCAAGGCTTCATGGGATTATATCTTGACAAGGTAGACGAATTTGAGTACTGGTCTAACCCAGACAACGGCGAGGATATCCATTTAAGCAGAGAAGAAGCCGCAAAAAGAATGATAAAACTCATATTGGACATTGAAAAATACGCAAGAAGCATCGCACGAGATAATTTTTACATAGTACCCCAGAATGGAGAAGGAATTCTCCAATACGACAACGGAACGTTGATACGCATCGTTTCTGGCTGGGCAGCTGAGGATCTTTTCTACAATTCAACCCTGCGCTGGAATGCATCTGAAAGGATGTGGATTGAAAATCACAGATTTCCATATCTTCTCCTTGTTCTTAAAAGTGGAAAACCTGTTATGTGCGTTGATTATGTAGACGATGGATCTGGGTATAAAGGGGAGAATAAGATGAGAATTGAGAGCTTTAGGGAAGAGGCAATTAAAGAGGGCTTTATCCCCTACGCTGCAATTTCGGATAGAGAGCTTGACGAACTCAACATAATACCAGGTGTGCAACCATAAGATCGGGTTCAATATTCTGCGATCATCTTTCTAAATTTTTCAAAATCATCGCGGGTGTTTATGTTGAAAAATGTCTCCTCAGGCATAATTTCGGCTGGGATGTATTCAACATACCTGCATGCTCTGAGAGCTGAGGTAAGGCTTTCACCACGCAAACAGGATGATGTAGAATGATGATAATATGCATGCAACGGTTCCAGATAGCCATTTCTCCACCTTGGCACCAGGCTTGATAAAGGTTTAATTGATTCTACCATAAGCTCCACTGCTCTTTTTTTTACAAGAGGCATATCTCCCCCGAACAAAAAGAATTCATCCTCGTAATCAAAAAGTGAATGTATGGACTCAAGAATCCAGGAAGTACGATCCAATATTAACTCAGCATCAGTTTCAAAAGGAACCCTGGAATAAATCACGACCCTAAATCCAATGCTCCTTAGATTATCAATCACAAGGTCAATAAGTCTTTTCCCCCGTACCACCTGGAGAAAATGCTTTCCAGGTAACCTCGTGGATTCTCCAACAAGTACAAAGGCGAGCACGGTGGGAGATGATAACAAAATTTATAAACCTTGCCTGCATAATGGCAGCGGGAGAAATAGTCATGCTCTCACCTCATCACATATCACGCTCATCACAATCATCATGTAATATAAGTTACCAGACTCAGGCGGAGGGTATGAGGTAGAGAAGCATGGCTATTTTTCCCAAGAAATAAGGAGGTGAAGAAATTGTATAACGATCCCAATGCGGCAAAGTATCTGATAACTGCAAGAATTGAAACTGATGGTGTTGTGGAGAGACCCGATGTGGTTGGAGCTATTTTCGGTCAAACCGAGGGGCTTCTCGGTGATGATTTAGACCTTAGAGATCTGCAGAAAAGCGGTAGAATTGGACGTATTGAAGTTGAGATACGATCAGAGAAGGGAAAATCTGTGGGCGAGATAAGAATTCCTTCAAGCCTTGATCAGGTGGAAACTGCAATTCTGGCCGCAGCCCTTGAAACTATAGACCGTGTGGGTCCATGCAGG
>JALSPD010000061.1 GCA_026986135.1 DHVE2 group archaeon | reverse complement strand
CTAAAATACTTTCTTGGAGGACTCTTGACAACAATTAAAACATACTCACCACCCCTCTTGCGAACCATGGGAATAGCGTTAATCTTTTTCATTTCCAATCTCAGAGACTCAAAGTTTTTTTCAAATTCCCCCTTATCAGAGAGGGTGAAATAAAACTCCAGATGATCAGGAGTTATTCTGACCTCGTAAACATCAAGATATCTACGTACAAGCGAGTTTACATGCTCTACCTCTGGGGTAACCATTATAATCCCATAACCTCTTTTGCTATATTAAACCCATCCTGTACCTTCTCACGTTTGCCTTTACCTTGGGCAAAATCGCCTCTGCCTCCAGCCTTGCCTTCCATGGCCTCGGCCACCTTCATGGCGATGTCCCTTGCGCGGTGCTCTTTGCTCCAAACCATAATATTCCCGTCCCTTCCAATCAGAACAATTTCATCCATCCTTCCGCTGAGTATCTTCATAAGCATTTGCATCTCCTTTGGCTCCAGATCCACTATTTCCACAAGTTTTGTGGATCCTCTGGACATTATTTCTTTTGCAAGTATCTCTATGCGCTTCTCCTTCTCCCTCTGCAATTCCTTAGCAAGAACCTTGCGTTCATCAATAAGTGATTTAACCTTCTCATCAAGTCTGTCAAGTGATACATTGAGAAGATTTGCCGAAGTCAGGGCATGATCCTCAATCTCCTGTATCTTCTCAAGGGCACTGATACCAGCACTGTAAACGATCCTCGTAACACCATCCTGAATCCTCTCAGTCCTGAGAATCTTTAAAAATCCTATCTCTCCTGTGTTCCTAACATGAGTTCCTCCGCACGCCTCAACATCGTAACCATCAATTCTCACTACACGTATCTCCTTTCCTGGAGGGACACCTCCCTCGTATAGAACAAAACCATACCTGTCCTCTGCCTCTCTCCTATCCATGAACCTTGCATCCACATCAATGCAGGATGTTATTATTCTCATAGCTTCCCTCTCAATGGCCTTTACCTCCTCCCTGGAAAGAGGACGATAATGTGCAATGTCAAAGCGGGATTCCATAACATCCTTTTGTGTACCATGCTGCCACACATGTTTACCCAGCACCCTTCTGCAAGCAGCAAGAAGCACATGCTCAGCTGTATGCATCCTCATCAGCCTCTCCCGCCTATCCCAGTCTATTTCGCCCCTAATATCCGCTCCTGTCGGTATATCTGCTTCCTTATCAAGATAGTGAACAATAACACCGTTGTACTTCTGCACATCCTGCACCATGTATCTTTTTCCATCCCACTCCACAAAACCCCTATCACTCGGCTGTCCTCCACCCTCAGGATAAAACGCTGTCTGATCAAGAATCAGTTCTCTTCCCATCACATGAACAACCTTTGCTGTGAAGTTTTTCATGTAGGGATCTTCATAGTAAAGGGTCCTGGTTGGTGGGAATGGGTACTCCTTCTTCTCCTTAACCTTCCTTTTCTCAGCACTCTCATGTTTCCTGGCAACAAGCGAGTGGAAGTTCTCAGGAATTTCAATT
Organism: DHVE2 group archaeon; assembly: GCA_026986135.1. GTDB lineage: Archaea > Thermoplasmatota > Thermoplasmata > Thermoplasmatales > Aciduliprofundaceae > JAADDK01. The sequence continues at coordinate 11,380 of JALSPD010000061.1, read as the reverse complement.
TCAACACCCTGTTCTTCTGCCACCTTTTTTACTATATCTGGAAGGAGGCCATGGGAGTCATAAAGCAGGATGAGATCATCCACATCAATTTTCCTCTTTTTCTTTAGAAGACGCTTCACAATATCTTTGCCTCTCTCCAGTGTGCGCCTGTATCTTTCCTCTTCAAGCTCAATTTCCTCCCTCACAATGGGAAGCATTGAGGTATCCATTATGTCGGAGAACCTCCTGGCATGCATCTCAATCAATTCATACAGAGAAATGGGATTTCCGAAACTGTAAAGAATGTTAAGGGACCTCCTTATTAGAAGTCTAGCAAGATACCCCGCCTGGATATTTGATGGAATTATTCCATCCGTAAGCATAAAACTAAGACTTCTTGAAAAATCGGCCAGGGCGTAAAGCTTCTGAATGGGCACAATTCTCTTCTCATAATACTCCCTGCTTATCCCCGCCTCTTTGATGAAGAACTCCATGAAATTCCTCTCACCCATGACCTCTATCTTGGGGGAATGATATGCAAGAAGCTGTAGAACCCTCTCTTCCTTTTCATCCTTCACAACACCCGTCAGATTCATAAGCTTCTCAAGCATGTCTGGATATATTGCCTCGTAGATTGTTGGAGTACCCTTGGAAACCCACACAAATCTCTCAAGACCATAGCCGGTATCCACTATCTTTATAGGCATCTCCTCGTATTTCACACCCTCAATCTCTATGTTTCCCGTGGGTGATTCTCTGAGATTCATAAACACCAGGGTGGCAAGTTCAAGACCTCCGACGATGACCTCAAAGCTTGCGCCTGCATTTCCACCGCCGAACCAGGGATGCTCCTTGAGGACTATGTCCTCCCTATCCACACCGAGTTTTTCAAGGAGTTCTATTGCATACGCAACAGTCTCCTCCTTCCAGTAAACTCTCCTGTCAGGGTAGTTGAAGGCATGATGGGCCATCATCTCAAACCCTGTGAGATGCCTCCCTGTCTTGCCCACAGAATCCACATCCACCATCCTTATGCATGGCTGCGAGATTACAAGGGGATTTGCAGGGGGATCAACTAGCCCGGATGTCACATGCGGCTGGAAATCGTATATGGATGCGTTCACGAGGAAAACATCATCTCTCCACCTTGCAACCACAGGATATCTCTTGATGGGCGTATGGCCTCTCTCCTTGAAAAATGAGATGAAGAAATTACGCATGTCCTCAATTTCAAATTTCCTGTTAAACATTCCCTCGCCCAGAAACCTGTACTCGCCACATGGTGATTCCGTACATGTATCACGGGGAACAACACTCCAGAAATAAGATCCGCATTTCCCACAGCGATACCTTTTAAAACCTTCCTTCCGAAAGTACTCCAGGTTAAGCTCTTTTTCAAGCATTGATTGCGAAATAGAGCCCAATTATTTAAATTTGCCTTCACTCTTTCAGGTAAACAAAGGTGACATACTGCCAGAGACCGTCCACAAGCATATATCTATTCTCCACATAGAAGGCCTGAGTATGAGAATAGAGCGGCGTATGCTGTACCTGATATCTATACAGCATCTCGCTGGTAACCTTTTTCCCATCAAGCAGCTTCGGATTGAATGTGTATATCTGCGTATGAATGTAAGAAGCATATCCAAAGGTATGTCTTCCATCCAGCCTTATTGTTATGGCACGTGTGCCTATTTCAAGGGTATAGTACTGATCTCCAATCTTTGCAGGTAATTTAACACCTTCACTGTTGTTGAAAACAAAAAGTACGCGAACCTCCATGTTCTGAGCTGCAATTTCATCAATTCTGGAGGCTATAAGATTTGTGATTTCCTTGGCCTTTGTTTCATACGCAGCATCACTGAAGTAAATAAAATATCCAACCGCAAGGGCAACAAGGGAGAGGGCAAGAAATGAAACTGTTATTTTTGACAAAAAAAACTGAAGCATTTCCCCTCACACCTCCCGCAGGGAGATCTCTATATAGTAATCGTTTGCTATCCCATCCCCATCAAGATCAATGGGCGCCTTGGTCTTGGTTAGGATAAAATCATAGGTTCCCCCCACAACCGTAAGGGTCTTTCCACCGTGGCTCATCCTTATACCAATGTTCCCATAGTTAACAACGGTGTATCTCTCAACACCATTTCTCATCTTGTAACGGATGAGATGCGAGGAATCCTGATCAAGAGGTCCCCCTATTTTAACAAATTCCGTACCAAATGGAAACGAAACTCTGACCACCATTGATGCATTTGCACCCTGAGAAAATACAAGCTGTATCTGTTTTTTGAGATAATTCACCCCGTTTATAAGCTGATCTTCAGAGGATACAGCCGCATAATAATGCACAATACCCAAAACTATTGGCACCGTGATAACGAGGATAGCTGCGATGATCATCAGGCGCATAGGCATGTCCACAACGCCCTCTTCTTTCATACGCCAAATCATGGGGATTGTGCTATTTAACCTTTGTGATTTTCATCCTCGCAAAATCTTTTTATCGCATAATGACATCATTTAGGGAGGTGATGGTATGAGTGAAAAAACCCTGCATTTGAAAAAGATGCTGGAGGAGATGAAAGCCCGCGGGGAGACCTGGGAACTTCTTCGCCTTTTTGGTCCATCCACAAACCGAGTTGTGGTGGAGGGAAAGGAAGCGGTGATGCTCGCCTCCAACAATTATCTGGATCTGGCAAATGACCCCCGCCTTAAAGAGGCCGCCAAAGAGGCAATTGAAAAGTACGGATGGGGTGCTGGAAGCGACTGGAGTATCGCAGGATACACAGACCTGCAGGAGAAACTTCATAAGAAGATTGCAGAATTTAAGGAGACTGCCGCAGGACTTGCTTTTCAGACTGGTTTTGCAACGAATGCAGGTACCCTTGCAAAGATAGTTGGAAAAGGGGATGTTGTACTCAGCGATGAACTCAATCATGGGAGCATAATAGATGGAATACGTCTTTCCAGAGCGGATAAGGTGATCTACAAGCATCTTGATATGGGTGATCTTGAAGCGAAACTTAAGGAAGTGCATGATAAATACGAGCACATATTGATCGTTACAGACGGCGTTTTCAGTATGGACGGGGATATAGCCCCAATGGACGAAATAGTGAAACTCGCAGATGAATACGGTGCAATGACCTATGTGGACGATTCCCACGGAGAGGGTGTGCTTGGTGAGGGAAGAGGCATTGGACATCACTTTGGAGTTCAGAAAAAGATTGACTTTCAGATGGGTACCTTCTCCAAGGCCCTTGGCTCCATGGGTGGAATGCTTGCTGGAGAGGAATATGTAATTGAGTACGTTTACAACACAGCCCGTACATGGCTTCTGAGTGCTGCGTATCCTCCAGCTGTCACAGCTGCAAACATTAAATCTCTTGAAATCGTTATGCAGGAGAAAGACCGTGTTAAGCGCCTGTGGGACAACCGCAACTACTTCAAAAAGGAACTTGAATCACTTGGATTTGACACATGGAAGAGCCAGACACCCATAGTGCCTGTTATGGTACGTGATTCAAAGAAAGCAAAGGAACTTGCTCATATGCTATTTGAGGATGGTGTATTCGCCCTGCCAATTGTGTTCCCAATGGTTCCAAGAGGTCTGGAGAGAATAAGGAATCAGGTAAGTGCTGGACACACAAAAGAGGATCTGGACCACGCCCTGAATGCCTATGAGAAGGCTGGAAAGAAGCTGAAATTAATCTAATCTATACTAATTTTTTGTGATTTTTATGGCCAAAAAGGGTGCAATATACGAAAGGGAACTGAAAAATATCCTCTCTGGAGACGAGCAAACAATAGCAAGAATAACAAAAACGATGAGTGAGGAGGAGAGGGAGAACTACAAAACACTTATCAGGAGACCGTTTCTTGTACTTAGAGCAGCTGGATCTTTCGGCGTTGATCTTATAGCCATTCGCAGAGATTTCTCCTTCCCCATAGAGGTAAAATCTTCAAAGGAGAAAAAATTGAGGTTCACTCAGAATCGCGGACGTGGACAGAAGCAGGCAGAAGAAATTGTGAGGGAATGTGAACGTGCGGGAATAATCGCTCTTTATGCGTTCCGCCTGAAATCTGTGCGCGGAGATCCGTGGCGCATTTTCACATTACCCATGGATATTGAATTTGAAGGTTGGCCCGGATATGTATATGATATCCTGCCTAAAATACCCATAACTCGCGATGGGAACTACATAATGCACTGGGAGGAAGGAATGCCACTCAACAAATTCATCGGATACCTGAATTTTGAAAAAAAGTAAAGGGATTGGTTTTTATTTTCTCCGCCAGATTGCCACAAATACGAGGAGAACCGCTAGCATTGGTATCGCAGCTGAGAACTCTGGCACGAGTTCGCTTTCAGCCCAAAAAGAAGTTCTCACCACTTTATCTGTGTAACTGTACCACACAAACTGATATGTGGGGTTACCATTTCCGCTTGGATCCACCGCTACCCGAGCACCTTCATTGGAATCTCCATCCTCAACTATAGTTTTATGCCAGACTAGGTTTCCATCTGTGTCATACAGCAGGGCCACTATATTTTTACTTGAATCTGGGCATACCACAACGAAGCCACCGCTTCCATTGTATGCTACACCAATCCCGTAGTATTTGAGAACATAGCTGGAATCTATAATATCAATTTCCTTCGCAAGTGTGCCATCGGAGGCATATATTTTTCCATGTACATCGTATGGAGAGTTAGAATTGGCATAAACCACGAAAAACAGACCGGTACCCCCAGCCACATTTGGATAATCATACTTCTTTCCATCCTTAAAGCCATCTGCAACAGTAAAGTCCTCTTTGTAAACAGTTGTGATTTCTGCATCAAATATCTTCCCAGTTATATTGTACTTTGTGTTATCACCTGTGGAATTTCTCCATACCACCATAGTGGTACCTTCACCAATATCTGTTGCAACTTCATGGTTAACATGGCTCCTTATTGGATCATCGGAAATCTGAACTTCTGTACCAAGAGTAACAGGAGGATTGCTTGATGTATCAACTTTTACAGACCTAAAATAACTTTTGTATGTTGTTGAGCTCCACACCACATTGAACTGATGATTCCCCGCGTAACTAAGGCCGAATGCATTTGGGCTCACATGGGTGGCGGTTCTGTTTATCACAAAGGGCCCATAAACCAACTGAGCATGATCGGTAAGAAGGGCTCCATCCAGCGATTTATTGGCACTGTACCAGATAAGCAGATACCCGTTGTCATCAGGGTCGTATGCTATCTGCGGTCCATATTTGAACGGTTTCCCATAATAAATATTTATGTCAGAGGTTATGGTCTCCCTGCCAAGTATTGAGCCATCATTAGAGCCTATGAGGGTGATATTTAAATACCACGTATGTTTGTGAGAGTCATACCCATACCATGCGATGGCGAAAACACCATGCCTGGTATCCACTGTAATCGCAGGTGTGTTGTTTCCCATTCCAAGATCATTACTAACGCTCCTGAAATATGGAGCCGCACTATGAGAAGTTGTACCGCTCCCCATAATCACTGTAAAAACCGCTGTTACCGAGATAAATATCACAATTGCCACCACGATTCCCCATCTGTTCATTCCCACGCTCTCGCTTTTGCGTCTTACAATCCGTCTATCACCAACAAAACTTCCATCGGGGGTTAATTTTTTCATATCCAGGCCTCCAGATAAGGAAGTGAATTTAGATATATAAAAATTTCCATTAGCGTTGTAAAATATTAGTGGTATTAGCAAATCATAGCAGGAGAAGTGCGCACAGGAAAAGTCCATAGAGTAAAATAAAGGAGATGCCTTCCATCTTTCCGAGTCTCTGACGTAGAGAGAAAATAACCAGCAGGAATGTCAGAACTACGAGAAAAAGAGTGGTGACAAACAAATCCTCTGAATGAAGAGGGATACTGTGGATCACCGATGCAGAGCCCAGAACAACCAGTGTGTTGAACACATTACTGCCGATAACATTGCCAACTGCGATGCCATGCCTCTTTTTTATTGTTGCAGAGATTGTTGTGGCCAGCTCTGGAAGAGAAGTGCCTACTGCAATAGCCGTTGTCGCTATTACAACTTCGGGTATTCCAAGAACCAGCGAGATGTTAATGGCAGAATCAACAAGCACATTTGCACCCCATACAATTCCAAGTGCACCGAAGATTGTTAGAATTACTGAAATAACCATGCTTTTTTCAGGTTCAATTTCCTCAATATCCTCTGAACGCCCCCTTATGTCGTTCAAATAAATAAGATAGATTATGAGGAACACAAGCCCCATCCACCAGAATATGGCATTGAACAGAACAAGAAAAAGTAGAAGCAGAAGGGTAACAAGAGCAAGGGTTATTGAATCCCTTTTAATGTACTTTGAGAGGGATAGAGGCATAAGTATTGCTGCCACACCCAGCACCAGGCCTATATTGGCTATATTACTTCCAACAGCGTTACCCCACGCTGTCTCTGGATGCCCATAAAAAGAGGCAATATCAGAAACTGCCATCTCCGGAAGGGAAGTTGCAAGTGCAACAATCGTAAGGCCTATGGTATGCTCGCTAACCTTTAAATGGTTTGCAATACTCGCAGCACCCTCAACAAAATAATCGCTTCCATCTACCAGAAGATAAATACCCACCAGAAAAGAGAGCCCCAAAAAAGGCAAATCTTTACAGTGGGCTCCCATCATAAAGTAGAGTGGAAATGACAGAACTGTAGCAACTATGAAAATGGGCAATTTGTATCGCATTAGCTCACAGATATGCAACCAATATAATTAATTTTGTGGATTGGCATCCACAGATGTGGGGCGCATTGTTTTTATAGTTTTTTAAATCTTCACAGTTAATGCTTCTGGTTCGCTATGGTGAAATTGGCCTTAAGGGAAAAAATCGGAGTGCATTTGAGGAGACCCTGGCAAAAAATATAGAGAAGAAACTAAAGAGATATGGATTCAGATCGCATACGAAAATTGTTAGGGGCAGGATATTCGTGTATGCCTCTGAAAAATCCGCGAATCTCATATCCAGATGTCCGGGAGTTGTTTCAGTTTCCCCTGCTAAGGAGTTGGAATACGAGGAGGTTGAACCATACCTTATTTCATCTCTTAAGGGGTTGAAACCATCATCTTTTGCAGTTCACACACAGAGGCTTGATAAGAACTTTCCAAAAACATCCCCTGAAATAAATGCTGAGATTGGAGAAAGAATAGTTAGAGAATTCGGATGGAAGGTTGACCTTAATAACCCGGACCTGGTTGTTGGTATTGAGATCATAAATTCCAAGGCGTATGTTTTCTTTGAAACACTGCCTGGAATCGGGGGGCTGCCCGTCGGAACAGCTGGAAAGCTTCTGCTTCTTCTATCTCCTGGGATGGACTCTCCTGTCGCAGGATATATGATGATGAGAAGAGGCGCAGTAATATACGCGTTGCATTTCTCCCAGGGACCTGTTGGAGAAAAAAAAGTAAGAAGATATGTAAAGGCTCTCAGTGAGTACTCTCCAAGAGAAATAAATCTGATGATCATACCACACACAGCGGTCCTTGATAAATACAGGAAAATGTTAAAGACCATAAAAAGAGATGAATGGACCTGTGTGCTATGCAAGTACCTTATGCTTAAAGAGGCAGATAAAATAGCAAAGAAGGTAGGTGCCCTTGGAATCGTTACCGGTGATTCTCTGGGCCAGGTGGCCTCTCAGACGCTTCACAACATGATGCTGGAGACAAGGGCTACCGATTATCCAATTTATCGTCCGTTAATAGGCATGGATAAGGTGGATATAGAGAGAATAGCAAAAGAGATAGGTACATACGACATCTTTATCTCGGAAAAGGAAGAGGAATGCCCGTTCAGACCGAGGCATGTGGTTACGAGAAGCAAACCTGAAAAATTTGAAGAGATATTGAAAAAACTGGAAATAAGTTAAATCCAGCTGCTATCTGGACGGTACTTCTTTGGAATCTGACTTATAAGAGATCCTTCCTTGCACATACCACAGCCAAGTATATCATTTTCAGTTCTAACCACCACATATCCTCGCATATCTCCGCACACACCTTGAATAACTGAACCCTTTAAAAAGGATAATCCGCTGGATTTATTCAAATAAACAACATTCTTTGATGCATATTTACCCACAATCCTCAAGAATGCGGTTGTGGGTTTTAGAGATCCCGAGATCCTGAGAGCACGTATCCCAAGGGTTTCAATTTTTACAGACGGTATGGTCGTGGCACGAGTTGCCCACACGCCTTTTCCATATTCGTAGAAGTCAAAATCCCCCACTATTCTGACAGGTATTCCAAATCTCTCCACGAAATATTCTCTGTATGAATTATTTTTTAAGAAGTGCAATGAACATACCCCCTGTGTTGATCCTGTGAGGATATACCCTAATTACCTTATCCCAAATACCTTCAAAAGACCTTTCACGCCATTCCCTTACACCTCTCTCATACGGGATATCTATATCAATTTGAAGCGGCACAAATCCCACCTCATCAACCGCGTACTGCACAACATGCTCATTCTCAAGGGGATTGTATGTGCAGGTAGAATAAACCATCACTCCACCATCTTTAAGATGTCTGTAGGCATTCTCAACCATTCTCATCTGCATCTTTGAAAATTTTATGTGTTCCCGCAGATCTGGCTCTCTCTTACGGGGCGTTTTCCTGACAACACCCTCACCTGTGCAGGGTGCATCCAGCAGAATCCTGTCAAAAGTCATTCCAAATCTCTTTGCCCTAGCATCTCCCCTCGTAATAATAACACTGGTTGCCCCCACCCTCTCAACATTACCCGCAAGCGCACGTATACGATCATCCCTAATATCATTTGCAACAATTGTAGCTGAATCATCAACCATTGCAGCGATCTGTGTTGTTTTGCTACCCGGCGCAGCAGCCATGTCAAGTATCCTCTCACCCTTCCTGGGTTTCAGTACGATAGGAGGTATCATAGATGCAAAATCCTGTATATAGTAATACCCAAGAGAATGCTCAAAAGTGGCTCCAGGATGCTTCACGGGGGATTCTACGATCATATAAGCATTCCAGTCCCTGTATCGCTCAAACCTGAAACCCTTGTTCTCCAACCGCGCTATAAGATCTTTCTCTGAGATTTTGAGTGTATTTACCCGCATCCAGTAGGGCTGGGGGGTAGCCATTATCCTTCTAAATTCCTCAAAATCCGGAATTATGTCTTTATACGCCTCTATTTTCATTTTCTCCTCATCCAGGCCTCTCTTATTGCATTCCACAGTGCCTCAGGAGATATGCCCTCGTACTCAGTATCCTTCATCTCCTCCTCAATAACCTCTATGGCATCGTTAAGTCTTCTGTTTCTCAATTTTCTTTCAATATTTTCAATCTTTTCTTCGGGATATATGAAGAAATCGCCGGTTATTTTTATATCAACAATCTCATCATCTCTGAAAAGAGCATGAACTTTTATGAGTTTACCGCTTTTATATGCGGCTCTACCTTCTGAAATTCCACTCGGGGGTTGCATACTTCTCCACCTCCAGTTTTCTGGCATATTCATAAACCTTATCTGGAACTTCATCTTCGTAAATCTTAGCGTTCAATGCCTCTCTGAACCCATCCACAAGGACCTTCTGAAGCTCCTCAAACTCAATATTTACCCCCTCATGCTTTAAAGATGTTACTCTATGCTTCACATTGTCTATAACCTTATCCCTCAACTTCTCCTCTGGAACTCTCAGAATTTCAAACATCTCATCCACATTAACATCCATAAGCAAGGTCCCATGCTGGAGAAGACCTCCGTACTTGCGTGTTTGGGCATTTCCAGATATTTTCTTTCCATTTACCACCACATCATTTATTCCGTGATGTTTTGCATTCAAACCGAGATTTTGAAGCGCTTTAATAATACCCATATCTATCACGAGATACGAATCAAGTATCCTCCCCTTTACCTCTGGAAGGGTGATGGAATAGGTAACTTCATATTTGTGATAAACTGCACCTCCACCTGTAATCCTTCTGACAAGATCCACACCCATCTCTCTGGCTTTTTCTACATTAACCTCCTCCTCCATACTCTGGAAGTAACCAATGCTTACAGCTGGCGGATTCCATCCATAAACACGGAGAGTTGGGCCAATCTCATCCAGATGAACAAGGAGGGATTCATCAAACGCCATATTCCAGTATGCGCCCCTTTTTCCATCGTAGATAACCCGTAGTTGCATGGTAGCTGTATATTTTGAACTTTATTTTAAATTTTCGCGTTATGAATTTTAAGATTTAAAATTGGGAAAATATCAGATCAAGATCAGATTACCGGACCATTTTTTCCATTGCGAGAAATAAGGGCGCTGAACTGCCACCGTGCCACCCAATCTCCCACATTCCTTCTCGGAAAGTATATTCAATATATCACTGCTTTTTGGAATGATACACATCTCTGCATCACACACCTCTGCAATCTTTCTTAAGAAATCAATCTGACGCACAAGAGTTTTTATTTTTGTGGCATCGCCCACATAGAAACCTATCCTATCAACAGGCTCTCCACGATCGATCCATACAGGCAGAGATAAGTGCAAAAATCTTCTTCGCATATGATCCGTCATCAGTAAATCGTAAGATCCCCTGATGACTTCATCCTCAATAGCCCCCATATAATCCGAAAGAACGAATTTCAGATTAGCATCATATTTTCTTGATAGTTTCTCCGCCTCCCTTTTCTGGATTTCCACAATGTAGTTTTCCATGTCCTCAATCGCATTAGAGGGGAGCGTGTAAGAAGTTTCACTCCTTATTTTTTCCAGAAGGTTCGCATCAAAAATGTAAAGAATTGTTAATTCCTGACATACAAGCCTTGATCTTTCAAGGGAATTACCTGGATAGTATTCCTGATGAACAGGGATTATACATCTCATTCTAAACCACCCCTACTGCATTCCATATAAACGCTGAAAACAGGAACACTATTACCCATCCAGCCATATCCGCAATTATTCCAGATTTCACTATATCTCGCTGCTTGAAATATCCAGTGCTGTAAGTAAGGATATTTCCAGGTGTGCCAAGTAGCAGCGCATATCCAAATCCGCCAGATATGGCTATAGCCATGGCCACATTAGAAACATTTAGTCCGGATAAAACTGCAATGCCAGTACCAATGGGCAACATCAAAGCCACGGCAGCGGCATGGCTCATTATCTCGGTCATAAGAATGGTAATGCCAATGAGCACTGCAAGGACAAGATATGGGTTATGGCCAATCAAACCGAGAATCATGCCTGCAATCCACCGTGATGCCCCCGTTACCTGCAACCCCCTTCCGAGGGTCATGGCACCTCCATACAGTAAAACAACACCCCAGGGCAGAGATTTCTCAACATCCCTCCATGAGGCA
>JALSPD010000060.1 GCA_026986135.1 DHVE2 group archaeon | reverse complement strand
TGGCCCTGCAGAGTACACCGTAACATTCATTCCTTCAATAAATGGTATTTATTACGTGGATGTACATGTTTCTGGTGATGAGGACTATAATTCTGGCAACGATTATATGAGTATGCCTTTTGAGGTTAAACCAACACCGTACAGTGTTTCACCTGTTAAGGAATATTCATTTGTGAACGGTACTACTGTGAAGGTTGATGTGACCGTATCAAGCATGGCTGATTCTACAATAAGTGTTTCAATGTTTGTTCAGCCACTAAATGTTACTATATACCCAAGCAATATCCATAATCCCGTGCAGATGCCTCAGAATGGAAAGGTTATGGTGGAGTTTAATCTGGCACCTGAAATGTATCAGGATCTGCTTAAGGCCCACAATCAATATTCGGTGATGTACTTCATTAAAGTTGCATCCAATCTTACATCCACAAATAATACCTTTGGGCCATTCTACTTTGTGCTTCTTGAAAAGCCTAATTTCCAGGTTGTACCTGGGTCCCTTGTAATTGAAGAAAACAATAAGGTTCTTAATAATTTAAATGTAGCTGAAGGTGTTATTGTAAAGGTTAAATTCATGGTACGAAATGATGGTGGAGTGCCCAGTAATGTTACTTATTCTGTAGTGGATGGAAACACCTCTATTAAAATGGGGGTGATATCCTCTCTCCTACCTGGGGAAACTACCAATATCAGCTTCAATTATACAATTACGGGCATTGGTGCTCATACAATTACGGTAACTGTGAATCCTCAGAGGAATGTTAGCGAGAAACTCTATACGGATAACGCTCTTTCAGCTACTGTTAATGTTGTTCCACCAGTAATGGATATTACGTACTCTGTTACTTCCAAGGAGCATGGTGACAAGATATACGATGGCGATCATGTTGTGGTTATTGTGAGAGTTATTAATAGGAATGCAACAGAATCTCAGGGTAAGAATGTGTTTATGTCCGGAGTATCTGTTGAGGTCAATTTTGGAGCACTTGGAACGTATCGGAAAGTTACTAACAATGTTGGTGTTGCTAGGATTGAGTTTGTAGCGAAGAGATCTGGAAAATTTGCGCCCACTATAACGGCCAGCTATCATGGTGCGTCGCAGTCGGTTGCGGGAACTACATATTCAATTCAGGAAAAACCTTTGCTTGAGAGAATACCATGGTTATGGGTTATTGTTGGTGCAGTGGCACTTGGCGTGGGTATATTCTTCCTCTATGGGTATCTAAGCTTTAAGAGAGAGGCTAAAGAGTACATGATATGCGGAAACTGCGGTCATCTTATACCGGCTGATGCAGAAAGGTGTCCATACTGTGGTGCCGTATTTGAGAAGGAGAAGGTTAAGTGTCCTGATTGTGGCTCTTGGATCGATGAGGATTCTAAATATTGTCCAATCTGCGGTAGTATATTTATGTCTACAGATGATCCAGAGTATGACAAGTATGTATCCTTGAAAGATAGGTATGATCAGTACTTGTCTAAGTACAAAGAAGAGGCTAGGAAGTATATTGGTGAAGACTTTACATGTGAAGAGTTCTTCAAGTGGTGGAAGACGCATCCAGAGTTTATATCCTTCTTGGAATGGATAAAGAGACAGGAGGAAGAAATTGAAGGTGAAACGGTGAAATGTAATGTGTGCGGAGCTTTAAATCCAAAAGGATCTAAGATATGCCGTGTGTGTGGTTCACCTCTACCAGTAGAGGAGTCTGAGGAGGAAGAAAAAAGAAAGGAAGAGGAGCATACAGTAGAGGGTGAAACATTAGCAGAAGAAGAGAGTATAATGAAAAAATATAAAGAAGAGTATGAGAAGATAAAGCATCCTGGCGTAGTTTCATTTGAAGAATGGGTACGAAGAAAGCAGGCAGAGAGAGGAGAAGATAAAAAAGAAGAAAAATCCGCCGAGACTGTGAGTCCAAAGTCTGAAAAGACAGAAACAACTAAAAAAGAGGAAACATCAGAAGGTGAAAGAAAAGAAAAAACAGTGGAAGAAAAGATTAAAGAGGGCTATATAAAATGCCCCGTGTGCGGTGCCTTAAATAAGCCTGATTCTAAGGTATGTGCTGTTTGCGGATCTCCATTGGAAAAAACAACTGAAGAGAAGACACCAAAAAGTGCCCATCCTGCGAAACCTGTGGTTAAAAAGAAGGTTATAAAGAAGGTAATTCCAGTGAACAAAGAAGAAAAAAGTTAAAATCAATTTATATATTTTAGCTTTTTATTTATTATTCTGAAAGGACCTCTTCAACTCTTTTCATAACTTCTTCTGGGTTTTTGTAGTATGCTGAAACGACTCTTGCAACATCTTTATAGTAACGCACTCCGAGTTTTTCCATATATTTCAATATTTTTTCTCTTCTTTTTACCTCTAATTCCATCCTTCTTTGTGACCAACCTTTCAACGTGGCTATTTTTTCATATACATAGCTATGCCCGCTAAAATTGAAACTATCATCTGCAGGGTTCCATGTGTATGCATTGTTTGTGATTATCTCGTTAGTTTCTGGATCTAAACCCACTATCTCCGTTATAGCCTTAACCCGTCTTGTCATGGTGGTTCCTACTTTTACCTGACCTTGAAGTAGTACTACGTTTAGTGCGGTTATTAACGCTCTAGGAAGATTTATTGGAGGATTCTCAAATCTGTGCACCATAGCTTTAACATCCTCTGCGTGAAATGTTGTATAGCATGTCTTTCCTGTGGCCATAGCCTGAAATACAGTATATGCCTCAGCTCCTCTAACTTCGCCAACCATTATGTACTGTGGTCTTTGTCTCAATGCTGCTTTAAGTAAATCAAACATATCTATTTCTCCTGGTTTTTTGCCTGTTATGGGATTAGGTTCACCTACTCCTTCCCTCACTAAAGCAGGTATCCAGTTTTCATGGGGTATATTCAGTTCTCTGGTATCTTCAATGCTTACTATCTTCATGTTTGGAGGAATAAATAAAAGAATTGCATTTAGTGTTGTAGTTTTTCCGCTTGCAGTACCCCCGCACACGATCATACTCATACCATTTTCAACCATAAGCCATAAATATGCCATCATTTCCCGGCTCATTGTCTTAAACCTTATCAGGTCTATGGGTGTAAATGGATTTGGCTTAAACCGGCGAATTGTAAATGAAGAACCTCTCTTTGTTACATAAGTACCCAGTGTTGCCTGTAATCTTGAACCATCTGGAAGAGTTGCATCAACCATTGGATTTGATATTGATATGTGTTTGCCGGATTTTTGCACAATCCAAGTTACATAGTGATCTAATTCTTCCTCTTTTTGGAATTTAAGGTTTGATTTTATAGATCCGTACATTCGGTGATATATGTATATTGGTATATTTGTGCCATCACAGGATATGTCTTCTACTTCACCGTCTATCATTGGCACTTGTACAACTCCGTATCCCAGAAAATCCCTATAAAGATAGTACTTATATCTTTCCCAGATCAAGGGATCTACGTTGATACCCATTTCTTTTATTGCATCTTCGGCCATTTTGAATAGATACTCTTTTCTTTCTTCTGGATTATCAAATTCTTTAATTTCAAACATTTCTTTTAGTTTCTCTTTTATTTCATTTAGCAGCTCAACATCTTCCTTGGTAAGAGGTGGTTCTATTATTTCGTATATATATTCACTGTTCAGATTATCGTACAAAATCCTTACATATGAGTATGGCTCCTCTACAGGATTTATTTCTATTTCCTTCATATGAGGGCTTTTTATCTCAGGAATTGGAGTAACGGAGCCTGTGATTTCTTTTCTTTCGCTGGGGGGCTTAATTTTAAGGTTTTTTGTTCCTAGAAGCGGTTTCAATACGTTATATATTTTTAATTTTGAATCTATCTTACCACTCATTGCCATCCTATCACCTCACACAGCGCCGGTAATTCTAAGTATCATATACCCAGATAGCAATAATGCGAATCCATAAAGCATTCCGCCTTTTATTCTTCCATCTCTCAGTATTCCCATCATTATTCCGTCTCCAACACCATGCATTATTGTTGCTAAAACGAACATAAATTTAATTGTAGGTATGTTTTCATACGCTATTTTCACAGGTACATTTGGCATCGCCAGATGTGAAAGGCTTTCCTCCACAGCCTTTCCCGCTTTGGCCATTTGTGGAAGAAATGACGTATTAAGTATAATTATTGTTGCCAGAAATACAAAAAATGAAGTTACTAGAACAAAACCGTAGGTAGACATTTCTATTGCTCTTTCTTTCTCCATAAGCTGCGTTTCTCTCGCTGCATGGGCAACCATACTTAGAACATCTGCAACATTTCCTCCTGCTTGATTGGCTTTTATAATTATGGCAACCATTCTGTTTACAAGCGGCGTATTAACACGACGTGTAAAATCTTCAAGTGCCTGATTTACAGGCACACCCCACTGTATTTTTGCAGCCATCCTCTTAATCTCATCTGAAAGCGCACCGTATCTTCCTGAGGATGCGACTACTATTGCCTCAGCAAGTGTCATTCCAAATCTACCTGCTTCTGCAAGATCTCTTAGAAAATCCGGAAGTCTCTCTTCTACTTTTTTTATTTTTCTCATATATGTGAAATCATATATTCCTGGAAGGGCAAGTGCAACGGATAATCCAATTACCACCAGATCCAGATACATTATTCCTGCAAATTCAATGTGGAGAAAATACATTATTATACCTATAGCCATTATCGCGCTTCCAACTCCCAAAGCGATGTATGTGATAGTCTCTCCTTTTTTAGTAGCATCATTTTTATCCTCAGCCAATTATCCCACCTCCTTACTTGTGCTGTATATGAAATAGCTGAACACAAAAATGATTATGGGTATCATAACTAACACAGTGATCTCAAGAACCATCACCACCATCCCGCTGCTAGATGCATTTATTAGAGCCATTATTGCAAGTATAACCACTAGGAAAAGCGGGAATGCCACACCAACGGTAACGTATATCTCTGCAAATAGACCCATATTTTCCATCTTTTTTCTTAGATTTATCTTTTCCTCTTTTTCATACTCATCTGCCTTTGTTATAAAGAATGGTTTCAGCCTACCTCCAGAGGTTGCTGTTGTAATTACCCCCTGAAGAAATTCTTGCCATTTGGTTGAAGGGCTCCTTTTGGAGGCTTCGGCAACTGCGGTAAGGATGTCTTTTCCCAGGAGTTCTGTATCTCGAGTGATCCATTCAGCTTCCTTTGCGATCTCCCCATATTCTTTTCTTGTTGCAAGTTCTTTAAAAATCGTTGCAAGTGTAACATCTGCAGATGATAAGGCGGCAATGAAGCTCATTGCTGCAGCAAGATGCGCATCTATATCTTTTGCTCTCTTTTTTGCTTTAGAGGCAGGTGATCCTGGCAGGATCATATATAGTAACATAGGCGGCATAATTGCCACTGCAAGCCCCATGATAATAAGGATTAATTGTGTAATTCCGGTTGTTTTTATTAGAGATAATAGGATCAGGATCGCCCCACCTATGGATGATCCCAGAGCGGCGATGAGCACTGTGAAGTACACAAAAGCCAAGTACTCCTGAGGTCTTAACAAAACATGTGCCTTTATAAGATCCGATTCAAGTTTAGTGTATTTTTTGTTTTTGATATTTTTTTCTGCCTTTTTTCCCATAACTTTCCATGCAAGTTTGTAATATGGTGATAAGGTGATATACGATGGTAAACTGCCTTTTGGAAGCTTTATTTTATATTTCATTCCCTCTACAGGCTTTGGTGAGTATTTAGCAAAAAGTTTGGCAAATAGACTCATTTGGTCACCTCCTGAAGCTCCTTCCTTATTTTCTCGGCAGTACCTAGTGGATCTTTGTAATAGTCAGAGATTGTATGCCATAGCTCTCTATAATCAGTCATATTTTTTCTTACCCAATACCGTATTATGTCAGCACGCCTCTCAAATTCTTCCATCATTTCGTCATGGGTAAGATTTTTCATGGTCATTATTTTATCAAACAGGTAGCTGTGGCCTTTGTACCTATGTTTGTCCCTGTCCGAATCCCATTCAAACACTACGTTTGTTATTAATTCATTTGTTTCTGGTTCAAATCCTACAATCTCCACAATTTGTGTGATTCTTCGTGCGATTTCATCTTTTATCCTTACACTTTTCTGAATTATGACATCATTTAGAGCAGTCATCAATATTCTGGGGCAGTTTATTGGGGGATTCTCAAGGCGATGAATCATTGATATTATTGAATCAGCATGCATAGTGGAATATGTGGTATGTCCTGTGGCCATAGCTTGAAACATTGTATATGTCTCTTTGCCCCTAACTTCTCCTACAATTATATAATTTGGTCTCTGTCTCAAAGCAGCTCTAACTAGATCGTACATATCTATTTCTCCAGCTGCCTTTCCAGTAATGCCTTTTTCTCCTGTACCGCTTCTTGTGGTTCCGGGTATCCAGTTTTGATGTGGAAGATTTATTTCTCTAGTATCTTCCATACTAACTATCTTTGCAGCTGGAGGTATGAACATTGCAAATGCGTTAAGGGTTGAAGTTTTTCCAGAAGCCGGACCACCAATTACAATTGCGCTCTCACCCTGTTCAACCATAAGCCACAAATACGCAACCATTTCTGGTGATGCCGAACCGTAAAGAACAAGTTCTGTTGGTGTGAATGGCCGCTCTTTGTATCTACGTATAGTGAATGTAGCACCCCTTGTAGTAACTTCTCGTCCATATGTGGCTTGTATACGGTGCCCCTCTTTAGAAGTTCCATCTAAAATTGGTTCTGCCACAGATATTTGTCTACCACACTTTTGGGAAAGGTAAACAACGAATGAATTAAGTTCGTCGTCATCATTATACTTTAGTAGTGTTTTTATTGATTGATACTTTTTGTGGTATATATATAGTGGGATTCCGACCCCATCACATGATATGTCTTCTATATACTCATCTTTAAGAAGCCCGTCAATCTTCTGGTAGCCTACATAGTCTCTTGTGATGTAATATAGGATTCTCTGCTTGGAAATTCTATCAATATGGATATCCCTGCTTCTCAAGAAACTTTCTACGGATTCAATTAGATATTGTTCCTTGTCTCTATTTGACATTACCTGCCATGAATAAGTTAGTGTTCTTTCCAGCATGTCTTTTATTTCATAAATTAGATTTTCCTCCTCTTCACTCAGAGGGGGTTCAATTAGCTGATATAACCATTCATACTCTTCCTTGTTGTATATTATCCTTGCGTATACATAGGGTGGGTATACTGGATATGTCTCAACCTCTTCGTAATTGGGATTGTCTAGGGGGGGGATGGGTGTTATTTCTCCACTTTTTTTAACCATATATTTTGGTATTTTTATTTTCACTTTTTCTTTGACTATGTTCTGAAAAATCGCGGCATTCACCTTTTTAAGAGGTGCAATTTTTGTCATCTTTTTCACCTCTCTATATCCATTACCACATATACCATCCTTAGGTTTGCGTTTTCTACATAGAATATCGTTATGGTATCTCCTGAAACGGTGTAATCTATGCCCATAGAAAGCCCAGAGCGATTAAGCATATTGCACATATATTGGATCCAATATTTTGTGAAATTAAAAGAGAATCCTGTAGAAAACTTATAAACATCTTTAACTGATATGGTGAGAGTACCCCCTACATTGTACTTTTCTTCCGAGATCCCCTGCATTGATATACCAATGCTTCTTGTTTCAGTTCCTGTAATGATTGCAGGTGTCCCATATATGTTCTGCATTGTGGCTGCTATATTCACCCCCTTAAGGAGGATCCAATTGCTTCCACCATTTATTGTTCCATTTAGGTTGTTTCCGCTACTATCTCCAACGCTATTGCCTGCACCTTCATCAAAGTGGTACCAAGCTGCTGTTCCGTATACCGGACTATAATGGTGTCCGGCATAATAATCTGCGTATATCTCCTCTTGCGTTAAGGCTCGGTTTAGGATTCTTACTTCGTCAATATATCCATCAAAATTCTGACCTATGCGAAGATCAGAAGTTGTTGATGACGGAGACCAAGAACCACCCCATGAGGCACCCATGGGCCTACCGTTTATGTATATTTGCGCATTTGATGAGGATAAAACGTCTCCGGCCTTTCCACTAAAAACAGCTGCTATATGTATCCATTTGTTTCTATAGCTTGCATCTAGTGGCGGTGTGTCTACATAGTGACCATGTGTATCCGCAAATCGTATCCCGTTATTGCTTTTTATCCAGAGTATGTATTGCTGATTGTGCATTACGATTCTTTGAGCAGTTCCACTCCCTCTTATGTACACCCATGCTTCCACTGTAATTGGTCCTGTGATATCTAACCGAGAATCATGTGGTACACTCACGTAATTTCCACTGCTTCCCGTAAAATTAAGCGCGTATCCTAGTGCCTGATTTTCAAATCTTATATTGGGATCTATTGAAAACACTGCACTTTTTGATTGATAGTTATATCTTAGAATTGCTCCATTTGCATATTCAAACACTTCGGATACATAATACTTATTTGGCGCAATAAACTGTAAGCTACCAGTTGAGTTTTTCCATATTATATTTCCAAATTTATCAGTAAACTTCATACTTAGGAGATAGCTTGAGCCATCTGGGAGTGATGGATACAATCCGAGCTGTCCATACGTGGGGGAAGCAAAGAAGGGGATGCCGTCAGCGCCAAGCTTGATTGGTACATATGCTGTGTAGTTGGTATCTCCTGTCATAGTTAATATATCAACCACACTTCTCAAATTAGAAAGCTGGGACAATACTTCTTGATCATGATGTGCCTCATTCTCTTTCATCGTTACGGGGACTACTTGGGTCATAAACATTCCAAGTAATGCTGTAAATATCATCAGCGCGAAAATAGTGCCTACTGTGGATGCTATACCTTCCTCCTTGGTGTAAATTTTCCTCATACTCCAGCCACCAAACTAACTATACAGTAGAATTATATTTAAACTTTATCCCCATTTAAATGGAGAATTGCCCAAAAACTCTACAAAAAATTTAATATACACATTTTAGATGTAGGCATTGACTGCCACCGTAGCTTAGCCCGGTAGAGCGGCTGATTCGTAATCAGCAGGTCGGGGGTTCGAATCCCCCCGGTGGCTTTATGAATATAAAAACAACGGTATGGGTGGGTAAAAACGGAATTACGGAATCATTGCTTAACGAAATTGCCTCTCAGTTAGAATATAGAAAGGTCATAAAAATAAAATTTTTAAAGAACAGCGATAGGGAAAATTTTAGAGAAATCTCTAATCAAATTGCAGAATATTTGGGAGCTGAGATCGTTGATATGAGAGGATTCACTGTTACTCTTAGAAAACTTGGCAATAAGTAAAGTATTAAATATTTTTTGATTCTTTTTGGATATGGTGTTTTTAAACAAAAGATTAAAATACTTATAGATGTATGTAGGGATGCCCCCTATGGGGGTAAGGAGGTGAAAAAATGATTGATGTATTGAGGGCTGCTACAATGGCCCAAATTGAAATTGATTGGAACGCAATAGTGAACGAGCTTGTGGATGGGCTTATGATCGCACTGGCTATTGCAGTTATTTTGCTGGTGGGCTATCTTATAGGAATAATTGCTAAAAAAGCCACAGTCTTTGCATTGAGAAGAACTGTTGATCCTGCTCTGGAGAAAACAGAATTGGGTCAGAATGTTGCCAGATCAGGGGTGGATATAGCCTCTTTAATAGGTAGTTTGGTTCTAGTGTTTGTTATGTCCATAGCGTTTATAGTGGCTATTCAGTACCTCCCAGATATGGGTGATGCCACCTCGGTAATTGCTCAAGTGGCCAACTATTTGCCTAGATTAATAGGCGGTGTGATTGTACTCACTGTGGGAATAATTCTTGTAGGTCTCCTTGCAAAGTATATAGAGACTCTCCTTTATGGTGTGTTTGAGGATAAAAACAAGGAACTTTCTAAGTTGATAGCAAATTTAATTCTGATTGGGCTGGTGGCTTTTACCATAACTCTTGGACTTAATATAATGCTTCTAAGTGGTGATCTCGTATATCCACTTATATTGGGTACAGTCATAATTGGTGCAGGTGCTATAATTGGAGGCACAATGATTGACTCACTTACTAGACAACATAGTAACTTTGAAGAAGCAGCACCTTATGCAAAGTTCCTGATATATATAGTATTTATAACAATCGGTGTTGCAGCTATATTCAGCCAGTATCCAGCCACCCTAGCAGTATTACAAACTCTTGCGTGGGGCCTTGCAATTGCAATGGCATTGCTCATCGTGCCCTTCTTAATAAAGATGTTCAGATCTGGCGATTATAGCACAAGAATAGAAAAATAATAAGGATGTATTTTTTACTCTATTTTTTTGAATTTTCTTTTTAGTTTTTTAAGAACTGCCGGCAACGTGGTATATTCCATGTCATCAAGCGGCAGGCGATGAGGCTCAAATGGTCCGTGGCGCCTTATGTAATCGGCTATTTGTGCAGCAGTTTTTCTTGCTTCATCAAAGGCAGGGTCATCAAATAGATCCACAGGACCTATCAATTTCCCATTTGCTATTTGGAATCCTAGGGCCGCAACTCTTGGTGGGCCATCAAATCTTGTACAGTGTGCCTGTTTGATGCTTACGGGCATAAGAGGGCCATTATGGGATCCACGCATCCATCCAGAAACTAGATGTGGAAATGCAAATGGTTCAAGTACTTCTCCAAGAGCTGGTGCACCGCTCTGGGCTCTTACCAATGCTACTGGATCGTCTTTACCAATGTATTCTCCGGCAATCTGATATAGTTTTTCAGTGCTTATTACTGCCACAGGCTCATCGCTTTTAAGCTTGGTATTTGTAGGTTTTGGATATACCCTTTTAATTACATACCTTGATTTTGCTCCTATCAAAGCAAGGAGATCATACATTTGCTCCGGAACTTTAAGCATCACTTTTCTATGTTTCATTATATCCCAGACTTCAAAAATGAAACCATCATGCATACTGGGATCAATTACCAGTCCAGCCGTGTTAAACGGATCTGCGAACATTCTAAATATGGGGAGATTAAAAGCACCTGGCTCAGTTTTATCCATCATAAATGCAACAATAGGCTCACCTTTTCTTTCAGTTATCTCCATTTCGGCAATACCTGGCCCCATGCCTCTTATATTTCCACTAAATGCATCTTTAAGTAAATCCTGTCCTGCTCCATATAGCTTCAGATTTTTTGCTATTTTTGTAGCCTCTTCAAATGCATTCCATGCGAGACCGTGGATTTCCTCTGAATCTACACCTTTACGATGTGTCATTATAAGTTGTAGATCATCTCCCACGCCAGTTACGTGATAGTCCAAGATTATTTTCCTTTCCTGTGCTTTTTTAAGGACTTTCTCCGCTGTTTTAATCAATTCTGGATGCACTGTGGCATGTCCAGGCCAACCTCCAACATCCGCTTTTATCAGGCTTATGGTTACTTTTTCCCCCATCTTTATCACCGTGAGGTAAATCTCTGTATGAGATATAAACATTTGTTTTTGTGGTATGTAGGCGATGGATTTATGTATGATGCATATGTTTTGGGTTTATGGACGTGGCAATTGTAACTGGATCTTCAAGGGGTATAGGAAGAAGTACAGCTATAAAATTATCTAAAAATTATTTTGTAGTAGTCAATTATCTGCGTAATGAGAATAAAGCTCTGGATACTGTGGCTTTGATAGAAAAAATGGGTGGGAAGGGAATTGCGGTCAAGGGAGATGTTTCTAAATATGAAGATGCTAAGAATATAATTAAAACAGCCGCAGATTATGGAGAGATTAGGGTGCTTGTAAATAATGCTGGTGTATATAAGGTATCCCCATTTTCTAGAATGATGCCCAGTGAATGGGAGAGAATTGTGGAGGTAAATTTTTACGGTGTGATGAATATGACTCATGCTGTCCTAGATTATATGGAAAGAGGGGTAATCGTTAACATATCCTCTGTAATCGGTTTGCATCCTATGGCCAATGCCGCCCCATACTGCGCTTCAAAATCTGCGGTTATAGCATTTACCAAAGCTGTTGCCCAAGAATTGGCCCCTAAAATAAAGGTGCTATGTGTGGCGCCTGGACCCACGGATACCGATATGCTTAGAAAATATCATGGAAGTATGTTTGCCGATCCACCGGATAAGGTTGCAGATTATATACTCAACGCGATAGAAAGGGGCAAGCCAGGCGATTGTATAAATGTGAGGTAGATGCTATTTTTTTATAAAAGAGATATATTCTTTTTCATCAATGTATTCTTTGTATTCCGGACATTCTTTGTTTTTACCATCACAATGGAGCACTCCCAATTTTTTACAAAAACCATCTCTCCAATAAACGCATATGTTTTTGGGTACCATGTATTTCCCATAGTATTCGCACTTTTCCATAATGCACTTAAATCCACTGTATCTTCCATGACAGATACCCTCAGAATCCATAAATATACATTTCATTAGCGGGCGCGCCGGGATTTGAACCCGGGATTCCCAGCTTAGAAGGCTGGTGCCCTATCCATGCTAGGCCACGCGCCCTATTGGCTGATAGTAAGCACTTATTTAATTTTTTCCCGAAGATTCTGGATGATTAAATTTGAGTGAAAATTTAAATACTATTGCAGTTATTATAACCCAATGGTAAGAAAAGTAAAAAGTGGAGTGCCCGGTCTAGATAGAATTACAGATGGTGGGTTAAATGAGAATTCTTCCGTGGTTGTGATAGGATCTACTGGTGCGGGAAAGACAACATTTGCGACCCAGTTTATAAGGCGTGGATTAATAGAAGGAAAAGAATGCATATTTATTAGCTTAGATGAAAATAAGGAGCAGATTATCAGAGATGCGCTTGATATGGGTTGGGAAGATCTTTTGTATTATATCCAGGAAGAAAAGCTTGTTTTTGTTGATGCAAGC
>JALSPD010000059.1 GCA_026986135.1 DHVE2 group archaeon | reverse complement strand
GCTGCTGGATGAGGGAGATACTACTCTGTATCCTTGTATTTCAGGATACTTCTTGTGGAGTTCCTCCAGCACCGCCGGTGGGATTGCGACCATATCTGGTGGGGGCTTTATTCCTGCAAGAATTGCGGAGGTGTCAAGCACGTACACCTTCCAGACATGTTTTTTGTGGCAATATATCTTTCGTATGGGCTTATTTTATATGCAAAATTTTACAAAAAAATTAAATAAGAGTTGCGATAAAGATAAGGTGGATGATTCCTGAAGTTATCTCGGATCTTATTACGATAGCCATATTTGTTTTCTTCTTCACCTATGTGTCGCTAAACAGGGGAAAATCGCCCATTACCTATGTTCTTTTTTTATTCACCTTGGGTGTACTTCTAATAGCCACCTCGGATCTCGTGGCGCTTATGGATTTTAAATATCCATATATTGAATGTCTCAGCGGGAAGGTTACTGCGGCAGGAGCCCTCATTGGCGTTATTGGACTCCTAACCTCCCTTTCCATATTTCCCAGAAAAAATCTGGTCTACAGGGCACTTCCTTCAATATATGTCATCTCTGGTATCATGGTTGTTTATCTTCTCTTAACACCATATTTCATGTACTGCGATCCTGTTGAAGGAAACATGAGGGGTCCATTCTGGGGCTACTATGCCCTGTGGGTGTATTCACTGCTTGTCTTGTCATCGCTTATTCCCATCCACACTCTTTTATCTTCAAAGATAAAGGCTGAAAGAAATCAGGCACTGTATATGTCTGTTGGGTCTTTGGCCGTTCTGTTTTATCTGGGTGTGGCGCAGATTGCTCCCCTTTACATTGCGGATTTTGAGGCTTTTAGCGCTGTGCATGTTCTACCTGTAATGGGGCTGCTTTTCACATTTGCACTACTTAAATATGGGATGTATATCATTGTTCCTGTAAGGGAACGGGTGAGGGGAGATACATGCAGCATAGCCATGTCTAGGGGTGAGATAATTTCCATAGAAGACATAAACACAGCCTACAGAGCATTCAGGAGAGAGGTATCCAGTCACCCCGGACTGATTATAACCATAAGGCCGCCCCACATTTTAAAGAGAAGATATTTGTTTGAAAAAACACCAATTCTCTGGCTAACTTATTTTCCTGGAAATTACAAAAATGCGGTGATACCTGATAGACTTCATTTTGAAGTGATGTATGCCATAATAAGTTTTGTTGATCGTGGCGGAGACATTCTGCTAATAGATGGTGTAGATTATATAATGGAGAATTTTGGAAGGGGATTCTTTGCGGAATTTCTGGAAGATATACGGATGATAAATGGAAATTCAACCATTATTCTGGCGGTTAGTTCAGTTGCATCCACAAAGGGGCTTTCAGATACGGTCGTAAGGATAGAGAGTAAAATACCCGATCCAGCCATAATTGTTATTCACGATGCCAGGGCCATAAGGGGAAGGGATGTGCTGGTTATTACAACAAGAGCCGAGGAGGATGCGATTTCGGAACTTGGTGAGAATGCTGAGATTATAAGGGTGACAAAGGGATTCGGGGTGGATCGTCTACTTTTTGAGGGTATAAAAAAGGTTGAAGATTCTGAAAAAAGTGATGTTTACATAGATTGCATGGACTATATAATATCAGTTGGTGGAGTGAAGAATGCGATGAATTTTCTAAAGGATGTGATTGATGTTAAAGTTCCCCGTGGAGGGAAAGTTTACCTAAGATACACACCACGTGCCACCGAAGTGCCACAGATAGCCCAGTTCATAGAGGCTGTTGAGTGATTATATTTTTTGCAATCTCGTATGCTTTTTTACCGCTTAGAAGCATTCCTCCAAAGGTGGGTCCCATTCTCGGGGCCCCGCTTACAGCGTTGGCTGCCATTCCGCAGACGATCAGTCCTGGATACACCTCCTGTGTGTGGGTGACAGTATCCACATCACCCACTCCAACGTTCATCGGCCCCTCTCCTTGTATTTTGAGAGAAGGAACCCTCTTTGCAAGGTGAGTAACCACCTCTGCAGGATGTCCTGTGGCATCAATAACCACGCGGGAAACGAGCATAAGGGGATCTACCATGAGGTTAGCAATATCCACAGTGCTCCAGTTTACCACCACGCCAGATACACGATTATCCTTTACTATTACATCCTCCGCGTAGATCCCGTTTAGTATTATAGCTCCGCTTTTGGATACATTGTGGATCAATGCACCGGCAAGTTCAATGGCACTTGCAACATATATGTTGTCTTTTTTCCTGTAGTTTATTCCAAGATCATCAAATAACGCTTTTGAATCCTCTGTGAATGTAATGTAGTTGAACATCATCCCCCCTCCCCAGATACCCCCACCAAGTGAAAGTCTGCGATCAATAAGAACAGTTTTGAATCCATTTCTTGCAAGAAGCGTTGCTGCATATAGCCCTGAGGGCCCCCCACCAACAACAACGGCATCTGACACAAGGGCGTTCTTAAGCTGTGAGAAGTACTCCTCTATTATCTTTTCGCTTATGATGGTTTCCAGGTCCATGTGCAGAGGCATGGGATCGTGGTTAATATCTCTTTCTTCTCATTTCTGTGTCCATACCACCGTGATCTCATCCCTGCATATTCTTTTTCCCCCAGAATCCACAATATCAAAAGTCATATGGTATCCCGGAGAAATACTATTGGAGTCCTTAATTGGAGAGTAAACCACGGTAACATTGGTAAGAACGACCTTTGAGAAGTTAAAGCAATCTTTTGGAATGGGTATCCCGTTTTTCTCCATCCATCTGAGCGCCCTGATGAATGATGGGAAGACCATGTATTCTCCAGGATCTATCTTGTATAGGGCGCTTTTCAGACCAACCATACGGCCTTTCCAGTCAAACTCCATGGAAAGAGGTATTGTAACGACATGGCTTCCAAAGAGTGCTTTTAAGCGTACAAGCTTGGTGTAAACAACATGCTTTCCATGGATGTTTATGAACCTCCCGTCTTTTACATCCATGGGGATAATTGTCACTCCCTCAGGCAATAAATTAGAATATTTCACAATTGCTTTTTTAGCAAGGAGAAGTAGGTGAGAATCGGAGAGATTGTTTTCTTTATAGGGTACGTTCCTCAAAATGTACGAGAGATAAAAACCGTCCTTTGCAAGGATTAGGGTAGCATTCTCATTTTCAACGGTGTAATATGTACCATCATCCGAAATCCTGTAGTTATTCATACCCAGAGTATCCGCAATTTTTCCAGCTGAAGTTTCATCATAATGCTCCATTTTCAAATTAAGACCAAGTATCCATGCATCTCCCGGTATCTGTGTATTTTGAGGTATGTTAATAGTGCCTCTGTACATCCATGAATCTATATGGGTTCCATAATACCTGAATTCCCCATTAATAGAAACAGGAATTAAATACACGGCTATGAAAAGAGCAGATATTACGACAGCGCCCATTGCAAGGCCTAAAAGGTATTCTGTGGGGGGTTTCGGACATAGCCCCTTCTTCTCATTCTCCTCATTCACATAATCCCTAATGATTCATTATATTATTTTCTTTTCCCCCAGGTTGTTAGGTGTGCCAAAAATGTTTAGATAAGTTTAAATATTCTTTTGCGATTTACCAGTGAATGAAATTATCTGAATTGAGGCCCGGAGAGTACGCGATTGTGAAGGATCTTCTTGGGAAAGGTGCAATTCATCAGCGTCTACTTTCTATGGGTATACTTCCAGGTACTGTGATAAGGGTTGTTCGCGCATCACCATTCGGTGATCCTGTGGAGTATGAGATACGTGGTTTTTTCATATCCCTAAGAAAACAGGAAGCATCGTATGTGGAGGTTGACAAAATAGTGCCACTTGGAATGGTTCCTTCCGGCTCTGTGGTTAGGATTGTTCTCATAGATGGCGGTGTTGGATTCATAAGGAACATGGGTAGCATGGGTATTGGTGTTGGTGAAACCGTGCGTGTGCTTAGAGGCTGCTGTCCAATGCTTGTTCAAACATCAAAGGGCAAATTCAACATTGGAAGGGGCATAGCATACAGGATCTTTGTGAGGTGATATTGTGCTTGTGGCCCTTGTGGGGAATCCAAACACAGGTAAAAGTACGGTCTTCAATGCACTTACTGGTATGCGGCAGCATGTGGGTAACTGGCCAGGGGTCACGGTGGAAAAGAAGGAAGGAACAATGGTGGTTGATGGAAAAGTTATTCGTGTGGTTGATTTGCCTGGTACTTATTCTCTTACTGCGTATTCAATTGAGGAGGTAATAGCCAGAAATTTCATAATTGAGGAGAAGCCGGATGTTATAGTGCATGTTATTGATGCATCCAACCTGGAGAGAAATCTGTATCTTCTCACGGAGCTACTTGAGCTTTCCCCGAGAATAGTTCTCGCGCTTAACATGTTTGATGAAGCAAAAAAAAGGTACAGGATAGATGTTAATAAAATGAGGGATTTGCTTGGACTGCCCGTTGTTCCCATGGTGGCTATAAGGGGAGAGGGCATAGATGAGTTAAAGTATGAGATAATTCATGGAAAATTCAATCCCAGGAGGGTGGAGTATCCTGAGGATATTGAAAAGAGGATTGAGATACTGTCCGATAAGATAAAGCAAATTGGCCTTGAGCCTGCAAGGTGGTATGCAATAAAAACCCTGGAGAACGATGCAGACGTACTCAAAAAACTTAGCGGCATGGGAGCAAAAGATGTGCTTCATCTGGCAGAGCATTTGAGACATGATATTGAGGACATATTTGGTGATGATATAGAGAGTGTGATGGCATCATCAAGATACTCATTTGCACATGGCCTTTTCCATGAGGTGGCTGCACCCATAAATGTTGGGGGCACCACAATAACAGATATGATTGATCATGTGGTCACTCATAAATATCTGGGCATACCCATCTTCATTGCGATAATGTACATGTCTTTTCAGTTTGTGTTTCTGGTTGCTGCTCCCTTTCAGGATGCCATTGACTTTTTCTTTAACGGTAAAGATGTAAATGGGGTGCATATCAATGGTTTGATTGATCTGTCTTATGCATGGATGTCCACTTTCATGCCAGATTGGCTTGCCTCTTTGATAAATCACGGAGTTTTGCGTGGTTTGGGTGCAGTTATAACATTCCTTCCAGTCATAATGCTCCTGTTTCTCATACTCTCCTTTCTTGAGGATTCTGGTTACCTTGCAAGGGTGGCTTTTTTAATGGATTCTATAATGAAAAAGATAGGTCTTGAGGGTCGTGGGGTTATACCCCTCATGCTCGGTTTTGGATGCAATGTCCCTGCTATAATGGCAACGCGAACACTTAAAGATGAGACAGAGAGAAAACTGAGCATAGCCCTGAATCCTTTCATACCGTGCGGCGCAAGGATTCAGGTGTTTGCATTCCTATCATATATCTTCTTTCCAGATAACGCAGCTCTCGTTCTATGGAGTTTGCTTATGCTTTCCATAGTGGTTGTATTTTTGCTTGGCATTCTATACAGCAAGACATTATTCCGTGGAGAATCACAACCCTTTGTGCTTGAATTACCTCCTTACAGGATACCAACTCTGAAAGGTGTATCCATACATATGTGGGAAAAAAGTGAGGGTTTTCTCAAAAAGGCAGGTACTATCATAGTGGGAGCAGCCATCATTATATGGATTCTGGCATCATTGCCATGGGGTGTTGAGTACGGATCAGAGGAGAGTTATATTGGCATGCTGGCAGCGGTACTTGCACCACTTGGCGTGCTTGTGGGCCTAACTCCAGAGGCAATAATATCGCTGTTTTTTGGATTTTTTGCTAAGGAGGTGGTTATTGATGTTCTTTATGTTCTTTATGGAAATAAAGGTGCCATTCTTGCGTCCATGACTCCACTTCAGGCATACTCTTTCATGGTTTTCATGCTCTTTTACACACCATGTGTGGCAACCCTTGCCACGGTTTACAACGAAACAAGGAATATTAAATTCCTGTTGTTTGTTATTGGTGAGGGCTTTCTGGTCGCATTTACAATGGCGTTTCTGGTATATCACATAGGAAGCCTGATGGGGGTGGGTATATGAAAAATGAAAGCAAGATCATAATAGCCATTCTTTATTCCCAGGGACTTGCATCCGTATCCGCCTACTTCTCCGCAGCGATAGTATCTAATATGATTACGGGCCACACACCCTTCTTTCTGATATCATTTTCAATACTCTCTCTTCTGCCCTTTCTTTATGTAAAGAAAATCAACCCCAGGTATCTTTTAATATTTTCCTTTTTGACTTTTCTACTCTCTCTTGGGATCATGGTGGTATCCCATGAATACATTGATCTCTCGGGGGATGTGATGGATGCTTTTATCCTTCTTCTTATATCCATACTCCTTTTCGCATCACTCAGGGATTCTATAAACCTGCTGTATTCCGGTCTTTCTTTCTATCTGGTTGGTATAGGTCTCCTAATATCATATTCAGCTTTGAAGATAATAATACTCCTGGCAGATGTTTTTGATTATTACATTAACTGTATAGGAGAGAGTTGCGCTCCATACACCACGGGTGTTATACCTGCAATAGTCCTAATCCTTCTTACTTTTCCTGCCCTTATACCATACTGGCACAGAGATCTATTCAGGAGGGAGGCATACGATTCGTGAAGTTCTACGTTTAATGTGCGAGGGAAAGACAATAGCAGAAATAGCTGAAGAGCTAAAGATGGAACCCTCAGCGCTTATAGCCATGATGGAGAACATGGTGCGGATGGGATATCTCACTCATGGAGAGAGAGAAAACAGAGGCGTGTGTTCAACATGCCCCCTCAATAAAATTTGCTCAAAACGAAATTATCGTGTTTTTTTCCTCACTGAAAAGGGAAGACGTGTGGGGGGATGCTGATATTACTCTTTTCATTCCAGTCTTTCAGGACAGATATCACGACGAGAGCAGTGTCTGCATTTTCCCGGACGATTGTGATTTCTGTGGACCTCTCCGGTTTCAAGTGCTTTTCTCATCTCATCAACCTTTTCAAGAAGAATTCTCTTAAGGGATTCATCGTAATCAATTCTGAAAATGTAACTTCCGTATTTTAGTAGACCGTAAGGCGGTGCTTTGTAGTTCTCCTCCACGAGAAGCATGTATGCAGTAAGTTGCATTATGTGGGAAAAATGGGGTCCCCGTGGCACACGTCCGGTCTTTATTTCAACGGGTATGTAATCTTCACCCACCTTTAAGAGGATGTCCGGTCTACCCCATAATCCGTATTTTTCACTTTTAAGTATGGGTGATCTCTCCAGGTCATCCACATAGATTATCTCCCCGTCAGGCAGATGGAGTTCTTTTCTTATTTTAGAATATCTGATTTCGCTTTTCAGCATCTTGTAAAAGAAAAAAGTGGCAACAATGAGCCATAATAAAGATGCTATTTCTAAGGAATAACCAAGAAAATAATTTGGCTCTATTAGAAAAGATACGGAGAGTATTGAGAGTAAAGTTGCTATTATTGGGATAACAACCATCATTCTGTGATATGCCTCACTCCACAGGGTTTCATATCTACCAGAATTCCACAGGAGATAAAGTGCAGCAAGCAGCCAGAATATTGCGGTGATATGGAATGCAATGGCAATTGCATATGAGGAGTATAGCATGGCCACGCCCACGAGGGATACCATGGTAGCCCCAGATGCAAAATAAAGCACATCCCTTTCAAACTCGCGTATCCTTTTTATTTCTTTCATACCCTCTTCGGCTTTCTTACCTATTTTACGGTGCTTTTTTACACCCTCGCTCTCCACATGTTTCTCCTTTCTGCTTAGCCACCAGCTAAGAGGACAGTACGAATATTTTTCAATGTCTCCTGCAGAAATATAACGCACAGGTCAAATATGTAATAATAACTATTTAATCCTATCGCAATAGAATGTGGCTGAGCAAATTATTATTTAAAGAGGGATTGTAAAAAATATAAATATGTGGTGGAGTATTCTCTTTTCGGTGATCACCATGGAAAACGCTGATGCAATTATGGATGAATATTACGGAGAGCACATAGTAACTGCTTTGATAGGTATTACGTGCGACACTGCAGAAATTGAAAATGTGTCCAGAGCGCTTGTCTCTTATAACAATGTTGAGGATGTGTTTCTCACAACTGGGGACTACGATATTTTCCTGAAGGTTAAATTTCTTAAATATTCTGACCTGAAGAACTTTATCCTTAACGAGATCTCCAAGCTGAAGGGAATTACCAAAACTGAAACCATGATGGTTGTAAGCACCTACAAAGAGAGGGGAATAAAGTTTGAGTGAGGTGGTGATTATGGACGAGAAGGAAAAGCTGTATCAGGAAATAATAGCCATACTGGAAGAAATGATAGAAGATACATCCATACCCAGAAACATAAGGAGGAGTATAACCCATGCAAAGGAGACACTGGTTGACGAGAGCAAACCCATGGATGTGCGGGTTGCAAGCGCCATATTTGAGCTGGACGAGATAGCAAATGATCCCAACATACCTGTTCACGGAAGAACGGTTGTGTATATGGCTATGGGAAAACTTGAAACGCTCTCAAAGATGCTCTCATCCTGATTAACATGAATTTAAACGATTTTCTCCATATTTTCGTACCTCTTTTTGCGGTGATTGATCCCATTGCCTCTCTTCCATTGTATATTTCGTTCACCACCGGTCTTGGTGAGCGTGAGAAAAGGAGAATTGTTAGAGACGCATCAATTACCGCGGTTGCTCTTTTATTGTTTTTTCAATTCATAGGGATATACATCCTTGATTTTTTTGGAATCAGTATTGCTGCATTGATGATTGCTGGTGGAGTGCTAATGATTTTGGTTGGTATTGAGATGGTAAGAGAGGGCGATAAGCCAAGAAGCACAAGAAAAAAAGTGAAGTTTCATGAGGAAACAGGAGATATTGCCATAGTGCCTCTGGGAACCCCCATGCTCGCTGGGCCTGGGGCTATATCCCTTGCCATAATTCTCATGGAGAAATACGGGACCACTCCTGGTGGAGCAGTTGAAGTGGCAGTGGCAATAGTGAGTGTTATTTTGATCACAGCCATGCTTTTCCTGGGGGGTAACTATATTTCTAGAATACTTGGTGACAAAGGGGCACGTGCCTTTACAAGGGTGATGGGTTTGCTGGTTACGGCGTTTGCAATACAGTACATCCTTGATGGGATATCTCTTTATTTTGGGCTTTGATGGTTATAAAAGGAGTTAAGTTTTTATTCTCGGGATACATGATAACATTGGGATGGGTTCCGCAAAGAAGCTATGCAATTATGCGGAAATGTTCAATATAGTTGGGGCAATCTTTTTTACGGCATTCCTTGCAATATCTGTGTATGTTCATCCAGGGTTCAATGTGTTTTCCCCAAATCAATCTGTGAGTGATCTTGGACGCATAGGTGATTCCAAAGGATACATTTTCAATGCGGGCGTTATAATTTCATCAATTTTCTTCTTTATTGGCTTTACAGGTTATTTCATTCACTCCGCAGAGGATACATTCAGAAGACTCTCTGCAGCAGTGTTTTTTGTATCCCTTATCATGTTTCTGTGCATCGGTGTATTTCCCAAGGGAACACAGTACCATAACTTCTTTGCGATAAGTTTTTTCCTGATATCTACCATAGCCATGTTCCTGTGGTGCAAATCTGAGATTTTTCATGGCAATAAAATTTTGGGGATTTTAATACTGAGCCTAACCATTGCGTCGTACGGAATATACTTTAACTATCATATCCTTGGATTTGCATTCGCTGAACTGTTCGGGGGATACGTCATAATATTGTGGATGCTTTTGTTCAAAAAATGAAGATGGAAATAAGTAAAATCAATATTTTCTTCTTATCCATACAAAAATTGCCGAGAGTGCAAAAGCAGAAACAATAATTGGATTCAGTTCAGGAATTGCAGTTAATGTTATGTCTATTTCCGTCTCTTTATCCAGGGTGCTTGAATTTGTGCCCCTGTATCCTGATGATACACTCTCCACCTCAATATCATCTCCGCTTCTGCCGTTGTGTGTGTATATCTCATAGAAACCATTTGTATCCGTGGTGGTTACTAGGGAAATTCCAAGATCTGTGTTGTTTACCCACACTTTGGCGCCTGGAACTCCGTTGCCAGAAGAATCTCGCACATACCCGTATATGTGGTACTTTGGAATGCCCATTGATATTCTCAGGTCATCCACAGCCATACCGTAGTATGCGTTTTGTGAGCTATCACTTGCAAAGTAGATAATGAACCTGACCTTGTGTCCCAGTATGTTGCTGGCATCAGAGCCACCAATTGCAGAGGTGTTGAAATTTTTCAATATCCAGCCGTTGGAGGTTCCAGTGAATGCGTAATGGCCGCCTATATCGCTGCTGTAACTCGTTGAAATTGTCTCATCATACTGGCCTGCTTTATTGTCAATGTCAAGAATATGCCATTCGGAAGATTCGTCATTCTGGTATTTAACAACAACTCCATCGTAGCTCTTTTCAAGATCATACCACGCGTAGAAGGATAGGGTTAGCCAGGTGGCGTTTGTGGCATCAACCCATGGCAGCACCAGTGCATCAATATGGTTATCAACGCCGTAATCTCCTGCCAGATCTGTTGCAAATACCCGCGTGCCTGAATGGGCATTTCCTGGACCCGCGCTGGGTGTTCCAAGCTGCCATAGTGATGTTGCAGGATCTGGCACTCCAGATGAGTTATCCCATCCAAAAAGGAGCCAATCATACATTTTCTCTGGATTATCGTTTTCCTCAAGATCATTGGCCCCGCTTGGAGTGAAATTGTATATCTCGCTGAAAATCTCAGAAGATCCGTCATTCATATGAATCCTGAAGTAATAATTTACACCAGGAGTAAGGTTCTGAATTGCAAATTCATGGTTTGTTCCTGATGAATCTTCGGCTGTTTTCATATTCAAAAGGGATGGGCCTATTCCATACTCTATGTATGTACTTACATTTGTTGAGGTGGTGAAATTGATAACTGCCTCTATATTTGAAAATACATGCATTGATGTGATTTCCACCACGATTACCTTGGTGGTCACATTTACTGTGTCCTTCTTTGACTGGTCTCCGCTGCTCTGGGCCCAAACAGTAATCTTTGCCATTTCTCCAGCGGTTGCATTTGCAGGGGCGGTGACGCGGAGAATGGTGGATCCACTTTCTCCAGGATTAAGAGAGAAAGAATTCTGGTATATGGTTACATTCCATCCTGCAGGTGGGTCATCCGCATAAACGTTTATTATGTCTGACTCAGTGCCAGTGTTCTTCACTGTGAGGGTGTAATTAATACCTTCCCCTGCTTTAACACCCTTTACTTTTTGATCAACATCCAGAGCTACCCCGTATCCAACAATTTTTACTGTGGCATTTGCAGTATTGTTGTTTTCGTTTTTCTCTGCTATGGTATTCCCTGGGTCCACCATCGCAATTATTATATGATTTCCAGAGTGGTTCGTGGTATCCCACGAGATTTGAGCATCCTTTGTTTCACCAACCGAAAGTGAGCCAAGGGAAACATTTCCTATGTGGTGCTCAGGGGAAATTGAATCATAGTAGAAGCCCACATATACCCCATCAACGTCCACATCACCAACATTTTTTACCGATGCCTGAATCCCGAGAATATCTCCCTCGTTCACCTGCGATGATGAAAGTGATATTCCACTAACTGTCAAATCCACTGCGCTCTCTATTATTTCCACATCAATTGATTTCCAATCCCAAGAAAAGTCCTCACCGTCAAAGGCACGAACCATTATGTGGTGCCAGCCATAGGGGACATTGGATATGTCCCAGTCATAGTACCACGAATCAGTTCCCGTGGCATCCTGCCAGTACCCGCGATCAATCTTCACCTGAACCTTCTGCACGGAGCCGTCTGAATCCGCCGCAGTGCCCTCTATTCTTAAAGTTCCCGCGGTTCTTGCCACATTTGCATTATCTCCAGGACTGGTTATCTCCACCGTTGGCGGATTATTGTTCACATCACTACCCGCATTAACCTGCGAGACCATCTCATCCCATTCATTCTCAACAAATATCCATGCCTCATCTTTATGGTTTCCTATCTCGGAGCTGTCGGTGCTATCAGCCATCATAAGTTTCTTCCCGCTGGTGTCCGTGTCCTGGGAGTATGGAATAAGCTTTCCTGGAGAGTAGGAGCCGGAGTTTCTGGTCATATTCTCCACGAGCCTGTGGGCCCAGTAGAGAATGGTGGAATCTGATATCTCACCATCTCCAATGATGTGATTGTTTACCATATCCCAGTAATCATGTGCTGTGGTCCAGTAGGTTCCGTCTGCGTCGGCGGAATTGCTGAAAGCATCCTTTATGGCTTTGTTCTCACTGCCCGCTTTATGCTTCATCGCCTGAGCAAGGGCGTTGTAGGCAGGCATCCACCTGTAATCCCATAGTGTGGTGTTTATTACCGCGTATGTGACGATGCCACCATCATCGTTAACATGGTACGCAAGGTTGTAGGCCTGTTTGTCTGCGGTTATTTCACCCTGTGTGGATACCATTTCGCTTAGAACCGTATCATATGACCACCCGTAGCCGCCTTCAGTGTGCTCGGATGCGCCCACATAATCAAACATAATCTTGTTGTGGTACTGGATACCACCATGATTGGTAAGGCAGGTATCGTATCCTATTATATCCAGAGTTCTTCCGAGGGTTGGATACAGGTCATTGTAAAGCTGGAGGGTTGCATCGTGCATGTCTCCGAGGGTGATGTGGTCATGGCTCCATGAATCACCTCCCGCATCATCATCCCAGACAACGCCGTCATAGCCACCACCGTGATCCCATATATCCACGAAGTAATGCTCGGCGGGGAAATTGTGAACAACCCACTCCACAAAATCCACGAACACATGGTAGTTGCTGAGGTAAAGTTCATGATCTGAATCGTGTGCGAGGAGGGGATAATGGGTGTCAAGCAAAGGTGATCTTACAGTGCTTGGTGAATCCGTGGTTTTCTGGCCCGTGTCATCATGGCGTATCCAGAGGACATGGGTATCGGGATCTGCACTCCCCTTGTGATCCCAGAGAACCACAATATCAAACAATCCGACATCACTGTCATCGTAAACACTTTCCATCTCGTTTAGATCTCCAACATCGTATTCTGAGTTATCATCTCCAAGGTTGTTGTCCCCGTCAAGATAGACTATGAGAACCCATTTCCCAGTTTCATTCTGTCTTGCGTAGAATTCATCATCCACTGTTCTTGTCCTCAATACGGATCTGGGTTCTCTCAGCA
>JALSPD010000058.1 GCA_026986135.1 DHVE2 group archaeon | reverse complement strand
CAATGTCTGCAAACTAACTCCCTGTGAGCGGAGCTTTGCAAAGAACATGAGCACATCTTCCAAACTGCTCACAGAATCCACATCCAGCCCCTTCTTTTCTAAATAGCGAATGTATCTTATTGAATTTTTAATCGTGCGAAGTGCATATCCACGACTCAATAGCCATCTCCTGTACTCATCTTCTTTCACTCCTTCACCCCCTCCTCAAGGTCAGGCATCGCATCCCTTCCATTACCTGCGATAATTTCTTCGCTTTCAGCTGCAGGATCCAAAGGCCCTTTTCCTAAATTTTCTTCGCTTTCAGCTCTCTCCCTGGGCGATAAAACCTTCGCAAGCGTCTGGAGGAATTTGATTATTTCCTCCCCCTTCTTCTCGCTTGTCTCGTAAAACTCACTGAAATTCTCATCTCGGAAGTGCCAGCGGTGCATGCTTTTGTCCAGATGCGCATAGATGATGTTTCCCTCTATGAATATGCGAATGCCACCCCACCCTTCCTGAACGCTCAGCGTGTGCCCTCGCAGTTTCTCCCGCATCTCTGCAATCTTGTTAGTCAGGTATTCCTCAACCAGATCGGCGATGTTGTCATTCAGTTCCTCCAGCTCAAAATCCACGCTCATATCACCATCGCCTCGCCTGCCTCTTCCTTCGCTACCTGCTTCGCCTGCTCCGCCTCTAGGATCTCCTGATAGCGCTGTAGGATCTCTTCCTTGAGAACCTCGCCTAGGAGTGGGTCATTCATAGCAATCTCAAAGAGCTTTGACAATTCACCAACAAGCTCAGAGCCTACATGCCCTAACCTAAATTCATCTGCGTAGATCTTATTAAACTCCTTGTACACTTCCAGATATGCCCTCATCAACTTTTCTCTTTCTGCCTTCATTCTCGCATCGCCTCCATAATTAGTACCTTTTTCAGCTTCACCTCTCCATCCTCTATTGAAAAACTCACATAATCCCCCTTTCGCACACCAAGTGCCTCTCTTACTTGCTGCGGAAGCACTACTTGCCAATTAACCCCAACTTTAAATATGTCCTTTTTCTTCATATCATCACCTCATATTGTTATAACATTATAACAAAACACTATATATACCTTTCGCACCATGCTATAATGTCATAAGGTGATGACATGGAGGATTACAAAGAAATAAGGGACATTTACCAGATAGGAGACCTTTGTGATGCTCTTTCCAATCCTATTAGAGTTGAAATCCTAAGCATACTTAGAGATCACAATAAAATAACCATCGGGGAGTTATTAAGGGAAATGGAAAAAAGAGGAATGAAAATGAGCCACGCAGGCATAAGAATGCACATACCTAAATTGGTATTTAGCGGGATTGTGGAAATGATTAAAATTGATGGAAAAGATGGAATCGTTTTGAAAAAAGACATAAGAATTTATGCAAAAGAGGTGGAAGTAGAATGAGAGAACCTAAAATAATAAAGTTCTCATTCCTCCTTAGCGGAGGGGAGGAGATAACCCGCACCATGGAAGTACAGGGTACCGATACCGTTGACTTTGTAGGGATACGCAGATATGGAAATAGATTTGCCATTCAAATCGGCCCACATTATATAGATATCCCAGAGGAGCTTATGAAAGACCTCATAGAGAGGATTATGCTGACCTACCCCGATGACGAGGGTTTGGAGGAGATAATTTCCACGCTGGCGCAGGATAAGCCGTGGATTTTTGAAAGGATGATAAAGCGGTGAGTGGCTATGGCGATTTGTCCACATTGCAACCGAGAAGTGCCTGATGATGCAGCACTATGTCCATACTGTGGTGCTCAGCTGAGGGAGGATATTGCCATTTGCGGAAACTGTGGAAGCGTTATTCCAGCTGAGGCTAAAATATGCCCTGTGTGCGGCGTAGAGCTTGCAGATACTGTAAAGTGTCCAAGGTGTGGACATGAGATCCCCGCCACTGCAAAGTCGTGCCCAAATTGTGGATACAGATTTGACAAGGATGAGGAACCGGTGAAAATTGAATATGAGCCCACGCCCGTGCCCCGTGGGGAATACGCCACACAGTCGGCGGGAGTAAAGGAGAAAACTCCAGAACCCAAGACGATACCTCCACAAACTGAAAAAAGCAGGTTCTGGACCGGTTTTGCTGTGGGATTTGTTGTTGCTCTTCTTATAACATCTGGAATCCTTGCTTTTGGATACATTATGCCACTCCAGAAGGAGAATAAAGAACTTCAATCTGAAAACATAAATCTTCAGGAACAGCTAAATGAATTAAGGACAAAATACACAGCCCTATCTCTGAAATATAACTCCACCGTGCTTAATTATTCCACTCTTAATCAGCAGTATCTGCAGGAAGTGGCTCGTTATAATTCCTTACTTGCAAACTACACACAGCTTTATGGAACCTATAAAAATCTAACCAACTTTGAAGATGAGAAGTTTATCGTTGTACTGTTCTTCACCACTGACTACGGAAATAAAAAATACTGGCTTTATCTGGAGATTGATCCTCAGGTTTACCTACACTATAAGATGATGCCCCATCTTCCTGGAACCTCCCAGTATATGGAGGAATTCAAAGATTATGTGGTTGTGGATAACATTACCCAAACAATAGTTGATGCTGTGAAATCTAAACTTGTATCTACCTCCGATGAGGAATTGGCGGATGCTTTGCTTAGCCTGGTGCAGAATAAAATAACGGATGGGACTAACGGAGCAGTATATGAGAACCTGGATAATGTGCCTGGCACTTATTATCTAACGGATACACCTGCAAAGTATCCCGTTGAAACCTTGATTTTGAGATCTGGAGAATGCTTGGACGATTCTATCTTTTATTTAAGTCTCCTAAAAACTGCTGGATTTAAATCTGGATTTTTGTTTATACCTCCCCAAGGCAGTATGCAAAGTGGCCACGCCATGGTCATTCTAAACCTGACTTCTGGAGAACCCACACATACTTCTAACTATAACTGCTGGAGAGGATATACTGAGATTAATGGAGTTAGATATTACCCAGCTGAAACTACCTTCTATGGGTGCTTAGTAGGTGAAAGTGGATTGGATCTCAGCTCATTAGAAACCTATCCTCTGCTTATTAATTAATAAAATAAAGAGCTCTTCCTATATCCACCGCTGTGCGCCCCCTGCCCCCCTCTCCACCCACTCCGCTCCAGCCCGCTCCCGCTCCTGTCCCGTTTCCCTGCCCTGCCCCGCCCTGCCCGTGCCGCCGCCGAAGACGCAAGCCAAGGCGCCGCAAGCGAGGGGGGATGCACAGCAGCGGCACCAAATCCCCCAATAGGGTTTTCTCAATTTTGAGATGTATGTTTTTATCCACTCATTTTTGAGTAGATTCTGTTAATCTCCCCTGCCAAAACCGAGAAAAATTAACATGAAAACCCCACATTTCACACCAAAAAACACCAATCCGTGAGGTCAATTTACTGGCCCTTTCCCTCGTTTAATCGTTACAAGATCAGATCCCCGAGGTATCTCAAAAAAGTAACTTTCTTCCCATGCGATATTGGTGTAATATGCGTATGCTTTTCCATCGTTCTCATCCGCCCATCTCAGCTCAGGAGTGAACTCTTCAATTTTCAACGAATGCCTCGCTCTGCCATAGTTATAGAGTTTCACAGAGATGGCGTATTTGGTGCCTTCCTTCTCTGCCAGTATGTCCG
>JALSPD010000057.1 GCA_026986135.1 DHVE2 group archaeon | reverse complement strand
CATCGGTATACCAGTAAGTGCATTCTTGAAAATCTGTTCAAATCCAAGGAACTTCAGCGTACCAAGGGTTACTGTGGGATGGAACCTCAAACCTCCCTTGTAGGGGCCTATGGCACTGTTGAATTCCACGCGATAGCCCTTATTTACGTGAATCTCACCGTTGTCGTCTTCCCATGTGACGCGGAACATAACCACACGCTCTGGTTCAACTATTCTCTCAAGTATCTTGTTCTTCATGTATTTTGGTTCCTTTTCAAGCACTGGTACGAGGGTATGGAGAACCTCGGTCACCGCCTGATGGAACTCCGGTTCTGCAGGGTTCTTTGCTTTCACCTGCTCAATCACATTCTCCACATACTCCTTTGCGTTCATATTTATACCTCCTTTGCCTTGTAGGCGATGGGTGAATGTCGTAGTAGGATATTAATCTTTGCTGCAAAAAATTAGCAAAAAATAACGAAAATCGTTGGTGCTTAATGCTTGATAAAAATTGGAGGCAGGATTCAGACCAATAAAGATAATATCAACCTTTGCAATAGCCTTAAAGTGAATAAGCTCAGGTATGTGGCTGGACTCGCTTTTGTTTCTATGATCTGGGGTGCCACTTTTCCCTTGGTAAAGGAATCTCTAAAATATATCACCCCGATGGGATTCATATCTTTGAGATTCTTCATTGCCTCTTCAATACTGCTTGCTTTTTATTTTAGAAATATTTCTAAAAATCGGCAGGTGGTAAAGGCGTCATTGTTGCTTGGTTTTTTCCTGTTTCTGGGATATGCGTTTCAGACTGTTGGTCTTAGATATACAACCTCATCCAATGCGGGTTTTATTACTGGGCTTTATGTGGTATTCACCCCAATATTCTCTTATTTCCTCGTGGGTGAGAGGATAACTAAAAGGATAGGATTTGCCCTCGTAGTTTCTGTAACTGGTCTCTATTTTCTCTCTGGTGCAACAGGTTTCAATTTTGGAGATGCCCTGGAACTTTTATGCGCTATTGCATATGGTATTCATGTGGCTCTTATTGGAAAATTCACTCGGGATTTTGATTCTCCAACCTTGACAA
The DNA here is from genome assembly GCA_026986135.1 of DHVE2 group archaeon. Taxonomy (GTDB): domain Archaea; phylum Thermoplasmatota; class Thermoplasmata; order Thermoplasmatales; family Aciduliprofundaceae; genus JAADDK01. Next base: position 2,608 of record JALSPD010000057.1, on the reverse strand, counting down.
TCTTACAGCTGTTTTTTGTTTTTCTTTTTTCCTCCTTTTTCTGGGGTGCCGATGGATTTTACATGGAGTATAGCCCAGTAATGATATTTGGGGTAATATTCACTGGAATATTTGCTTCGGCCATGGGAATCCTGATTCAGGTGAGAGCTCAGAGATATATATCTCCATCCCGTGCGGCGATAATATTTACCACTGAGCCCGTATTTGCTGGAATTTTCTCGTATATTTTTCTTGGAGAGGGCATGTCCCTTACGGGTTTGGTTGGTGCAATACTTATATTATCGGCTATGCTTCTTTCAGCTTTTGAAGGAGAGAATCAAGAATCATCGTGGCTCTGCCCAGGAGAATAAAATCTGCAATTATAGAAACATCCGTGCGCTCAATGTTTATCTCTACAACGGTGGCCCCGTTGTTTTTAGCTATGAATGGAAGCGATGCGGCGGGGTGCACCTTTGCAGAGGTCCCAATTACGAAAAAAACCTCGCTTTCCTCTGCAATTTTAAATGCAAGATCCATCATATGCACAGGTTCTCCAAACCACACAACATCTGGTCGGAGAATTTCACCGCATTTTGGACATTTTGGTGGAATTTCTCGCAGTGGAACTTCCATATTTTCGCCATGGTAATCGCAGTATGTGCATCTTACCCTCCATATATTTCCGTGGAGTTCAATTACATTATTACTGCCCGCCATGGTATGAAGGCCATCTATATTCTGGGTTATCACCCACATATCGTACATCTTTTCCATTTCTGCAAGTGCTTTATGTGCTCTATTTGGTCTTGCTTTAGAAATATTTATACGGCGCTCGTTATAGAATTTCCAAACGAGTTCTGGATTTTCATAAAATCCTTCAACAGTAGCAACCTTTTCCACAGGATAGCCTTCCCATAGACCGCCTGCACCTCTAAAGGTGGGAATTCCACTTTCAGCACTTATCCCAGCACCTGTAAGTGCTGCAATTTTTGAGGATCTTTTCATGATCTCCACAAGCCGGTCTGGAATCTCTGTCATCCATGTGGCCATGCAAAAAACATATATAATTTGTTGCTACGAAGCATCCGGGGATACCGAAAGTTTAAAATAACACAACTGCGATTATTTGCACCATGGAGAAGTATGCGGAATACATACTAGGGCTGGATGTTGCAGCAGTGATCTCTGCTATTCTGATATTCTTCTTCGGAAATCTTGATGCGGAAACTGTATTTATTCTGGCAACCGAATTGATATTCACCCTGGTTGTGCTTGCTCTAGCGTTTACCTTCCTTTACTACCTGCAAATAGGAAAAAATAACTGGCTTCTTTTACCCTCTGTTATGGTTCTGGCCATAGGTGCCGCTCTAACATTTTTCTCTTGGTTCATTGGAGGTCTTGTGGCACTGATTGGTCTCGTATTTCTCCTCCTTTGTAAGGATGGTATGGAGAGTACTGAAAAGAGAGGTATATTTATTACATATGCTGGATTTGCCATATTGGCCATCATGCCTCCTCTCGGTGCCTTTATAAATCTCCAGTTTGGGGTTACTGATTACGTGATACTTCTAATTGGTATGATTCTTGTGGTATTTGGAGTCATTACCACAATAAAGTTACGGAAGCATGTGGAGATGGTAAGCGTTGGTTTTATGCTACTTACACTCTCTTTTCTTCTTATAGCCCCATCCCATGAGCTTCTCAGCATACATGGAAACGGAAGTTATGGAATTTACGATCAGAGTATAATTGCACTTGCCTCCATAGTGTTTTTCATTTTCTTTGTGAATGTTGTGTTATATAGACTTGCAGAGCGTAAGGTGATAGATAGCATTGAGACTGGATATAAACTCCTTCGTAAGGGTAAATATGAGGAGGCAGCCGCAAAGTTTAAAGAAGCTCTAAAATCACTGCCAAATGATGAGCGTGTGTTGAATGGTCTTGGGCTCGCTTTGATGAAGATGGGTAACTATAGAGAAAGTGAGGAATACCTTAGAAAACTGGTTAGAATAAACAACGATAAATTGTACCGCACAAACCTTGGCAACCTGTATTTCAGAAGTGGAAGGATAGATAAAGCCATTGAAATTTATCAGGAAGTACTCAAGGAAGATCCACAATACTATAATGCATTAAACAACCTTGCAAGATGCTATATGGAAAAGGGTGATTATGAGAAAGCCAGGGAACTTCTTGAAAAGGCTATAGAAGTGGATCAGGATAAAAAAGCTGCGAAGGTGAATTATTACTTCCTTCTGACTGCTATGGGGATGGATGAGGAGGCCAGCAAATATAAGGCTCAAGTGGGTGGGCTGATAGAATGACTGAGGAATATACGAAACTTCCGTATATTGGTAAGAAGCGAGCAAAGAAGTTAGCAGAGGCAGGGATCGGAATAGAAGAAATTGCAAAAATGGACGAAACAGAGCTGAAAAAGCATATCCCCAGAATATCCAGCGGAAAGCTAAAGGTAATAATTGCTACTGCCCGAGAAATTGCGGGAAGGATGTACGATATAATGGACGCCATAGGTCTTGAGAAAGACCAGGCAAAAAAACTTGCACTGGAAGGCTATGATCTCCAGAAAATTGCAAAGGCTAAGAAAGAGGATATCTCCAGGATACTTGGC
>JALSPD010000056.1 GCA_026986135.1 DHVE2 group archaeon | reverse complement strand
GTCGTGAATGAAGAGATAACCACACAGGGAGGGACGCCAGTTAAAAATGCGGAGGAGTTTATAAGGACTTACCGCGGAGATGATCTTGTAACACCCATGATCGCACCCCATGCAGTCTACACCTGCGATGAAGAAACTCTTCTGAGCGCAAAGGATGTTGCCGAAAGATACGAAACCCTTATGACCATACACATTGCCGAGACACGTAAGGAGGTGTACGATCACAGAAAAAAAACGGGTATGCGTCCTGTAGAGTGGCTTGATAAGATTGGCTTCTTAAAAGAGGGCATAATAGCTGCCCACCTTGTCTGGCTAACTTTGAGGGAGATTAAGATCCTTGCAGAGCACAATGTTGTGGCATCACACAATCCAACAAGCAATATGAAACTTGGAAATGGAGGTTCAATGCCATTGCCTGAAATGCTGAATGAAAGTATGAACATAACTTTAGGAACGGACAGTGTGGTAAGCAATAACAACCTTGATATGTTTGAGACTATGAAAATTGCTGCCATCCTGCACAAAAACGAGCGTTGGGATCCACGAATAACAAATGCCCAGATGATACTTGATTTCGCAACCATAAATGCCGCAAGAGCACTTGGATTGAATGCTGGTAGCATAGAGGAGGGAAAGCTTGCAGATGTGATTGTGGTTGATGGGGATGCACCCAATGCAAGACCTATGCGGAGAGACAATGTGGTTTCAAACATAGTGTATTCTCTGAACGGACTTAATGTCAAATATACCATAGTTAATGGAAAAATAGTGTATGGAAAAGATCAGGAGTGAGGCATATCCTTTATATATACATCAAGCTGCGGGAATGGTATCTCTATACCCTCTTCCCTGAATTTGTTGTAAAGGGCAATTCTAAGCTCATGTGCAACGCGCCACTGGTCCATAATGTTGGGTATCCACGCTATTATAAGGAACTCCAAGGATGAGTCTCCGAAGTTCACCAGGCGCACCAGTGGTTTTTTATCACCGCGCTTCACAATCTCTGGATGTTCATTTACCACCTCTTCTATGATTTCCATAACCCGATCCACATCACTACCGTAGGCAACACCAACGCTAAACTTTACCTTGCCCATTTCATCGGGTTTCATCATATTTATTATTTTATCATTCGCAAGCAGACGGTTCGGTATAACAACCATCTCATGGTTGAAAACATCGTATGCCTGTGTAGAACGAACACCAACCTTTTCAATTCTGTACACTGTATTTATACCCTCAAGCTTTATGTAATCACCTATTGAAAATGGATGGTCCAGGAGAATGTGCATTCCTGCAAAGAAATTGGAAAGTGCATCCTGAGAGGCCAGACCTATAATAAGACCCACTCCGCCCAATCCTGCAAGAAATATGGTGATATCAATGTCCAGGGCCGTAAGGAACCATAGAAGTCCTGCAATTATAATGATGATATCGCCAATCTTCTCCACAACGGGAATAAGAATATCATCAAGTTCGCTTTCTGTTTTCTCCGCCAGGCGTTTGCCCTCATAGAGCATGAGATCGTGGAATATCTTGTACGCAAGGTATGTTATAACAAGAATCAGGGTAATCTCGTACGCCTTGTTTATTATCGCCAGATACTTTGCACCTATTGGAAGAAGATCCGCTGCGGCCACAAGACCATAAACAAAGAGCAGTATTATAATGGGTATCCTTATGATTTCCCATATGATGTCATCAATCTGCGTTCTCGTCTTCTCTGTAATCCTCCTGATCAATGGAGCAATAACGAAAACCACCAGAAATCCTATGCCCACCCAGAACAATACGGTGATTACAAATTGCCATACCCAATCATTTTCCAGCCCCATAAGATGAATTATGGGTTGTATGAACCATGCCGGGTTTATGAGAAGAATAGTGATGTGCTCTTCTTTGGTCTCAACAGGGTTTACCTCATCAACCTCGTAAATTAAGAATTTAATTACAAGCTTTATCTCTGTCCGTTCCACATCTCTGCTGGGAAATATAACAACTGAGATATTTGTGGTTTCATGAGGTCCAAGCCTAAAGCTCTCGGAGGGCAATATTCTTGAAGAGTAACTCTCTGAATACGGCACAGACACCTCAATATCCAGGCTCCTGTTGAATATGTTTGTCAGTGTGAAATTTAGCCATACAGGATTGTGTCCCCTCTGCAGGATTTCCGTGTCTCCATGATATGTGATATGAACTGAACGGGCACTGACTCCCGGCAAAATGGATGAAATCAGCATTATAAAGAGCATTAACGATATGATTACTCTCCTCTCCATGATTGGGTGATTATACGAACCATATAATACATTTACCCGTCTTTGCTGCAAAAGATTTATGGGAACCTAAACAATCACCCCTCTATGAAGGATATTGAGGATATGTTAAAGGAAATGGGGCTCTCTTCATGGGAAGAGCTTTTTAGCGATGTGCCCAAGGAAGTGTGGAAAGACGGTATAGACATTGATTCTATGGACGAGATATCTCTATACAGGTACGCAAAGGCACTTGCAGATAAAAACAAGGACTTTTTCTCAATGCCCAATTTCCTGGGCGCTGGAATATACATGCATTACATTCCTCCTGCGGTACTCCACATTGCAGGTAGATCTGAATTCTACACATCATACACACCGTACCAGGCGGAAATTTCACAGGGAATGCTCCAGACCCTGTTTGAGTACCAGAGCATAATAGCAGAGCTTACGGGAATGGATGTGGCTAATTCATCCATGTATGATGCCTCCACCGCTCTTGGCGAAGCTGCACGAATGGCATACAGAATAAATCGCCGCAAAACTGTGCTGGTTCCAGAAAATCTGTACTGGGAAAAAGAAAGCGTACTCAAAAACTACATTGCTGGTCTGGGTATGAACATTGAAAAATACCCCCTTGATGAAAGAGGCATGGTGGATATAGAAGCCCTTCATAACATGATAAACGATAATACCGCGATGGTATATGTGGAAAACCCGAACTTCTTTGGAGTAATTGATGAAAAAGTTACTGAAATTAAGGACATTGCTGGTAAGGCGCTGTATGTGGCTGGAGTCAACCCTCTCTCCCTGGCAGTGCTCAAACCTCCGGGAGAGTACGGGGCAGATATAGTGATTGGTGAGGGCCAGATATTTGGAAATCCACCCAGTTTCGGTGGACCGCTTCTCGGAATATTTGCTGTCAGAAAACAGTATCTCAGAAAAATGCCTGGAAGACTGATAGGTGAAACCGTGGATCGTGATGGAAGAAGAGCCTTCGTGATGACACTTCAGACAAGGGAACAGCACATTCGCAGAAGCAAGGCAACAAGCAATATATGTTCAAACGAAGCACTATGCGCAGTTTTAAGCGTTGCTTTCGTGGCATACTACGGTGCAAACGGCTTGAAGGAACTGGCAAAGAAAAATATGGAAAACGCAACACTCCTTATGAAAAAACTCAGAGATGCTGGATTCAATGCCCCTGTATTTGATTCGCTTCACTTTAACGAGTTCCTGGTGGAATTACCTGAAAACCCACATAAAATAGCTGAAAAAATTCTGGATTATGGTGTTCATGGGGGATTACCTATCAACGAGGGGTGCTACAGGAATGTGCCCAATTCCATGCTTCTGGCAACCACAGAGTTGCACAGGGAAGAGGACATGGATCTCCTTGTGAGATCACTTAAGGAGGTGATCTAAATGTATC
>JALSPD010000055.1 GCA_026986135.1 DHVE2 group archaeon | reverse complement strand
CTCCTTCGTCATATACGCCTTAACATAGGCGCCGTACCTTATCAGTTCCCTTGCTATTTTAACGCTCTCCACCGCTGCAATGCTTCCCGTTACTGCCATGGCAATCCTCTTTCCTTTGAGGAACTCGCCCTTGGCGCAGCATATGGCTCTGGATGGATGCATGATCATGCAATGCCCTGAAGGTTAATAAATCTTAGTAAATTTTTAATGTCTCACCACCATACACATCCGGTGAAGAGCATGGATATGATGGAGTTCATGAAGGAGCATAAAGCACTGGTTGAGGACACACTCAGGGAATTCTTTCGCAGGAAGAAGGAGGGTCTGGATCATCCCCTGATCAGAGATGCAGTGGAGTCAATTGAGGAATACACCCTTCGCGGAGGTAAGAGAATACGTGCAATTCTCATGATTCTTGGTTATCGCCTGTTTGGAGGTGCGGGGAATGAGATAATAAAAGCGGCATCATCCCTTGAGCTTGTGCAGTCCTATTTCCTCATTCATGATGACATAATGGATGAGAGTGAATTGAGGAGGGGGGAGGAAACGCTACATGTGAAGTATGCAGGGATTGCCAGGGGAAAAATAAGGGATCCAGATAGATTCGGCGAAAATGTGGCCATAATAGCAGGGGATCTCGCCAATACCTATGCCATTGAGATGTTCAATTCAACAGATTTTCCACTGGATCGGAAAAACGAAGCCCTTATGGAACTGCTTCGCATTATGGAATTCACAGGATACGGGCAGTTGATTGATGTGTACTCTTCAATTCTGGATGATTTTGGAGAGCAGGAACTGCTGCTCTTGCATGAGTACAAGACGGCGAATTACACAATCTACGGACCTCTTGCCCTCGGCGCCATTCTTGCTGGAGGGAACCCTGATGTCTTCAGGGATTTTGCAATACCAATTGGAATAGCGTTTCAGCTTCAGGATGACATCCTCGGGCTATTCGGCACCGAGGAAAGGATAGGAAAGCCGGTTACAAGTGACCTTGCAGAGGGAAAGAAGACGCTTCTGATAATAAAGGCCCTGGAAATGGGAAACGAGAAGGACAGGCAGATTATACTTGATGCACTTGGGAATCCATCCGTGACCCGTGAGCAGCTTGAACAGGTACGGAATATAGTTGTGAGTACAGGATCCCTTGATTATTCCCGCAATCTTGCAGCCAAACTTGTGCAGAGGGGAAAGGAGCATCTCACCTCTCTTAACTTTCCTGGAGGAGAGGAATACAGGAATATTCTCCTTGACCTTGCCGACTACATGATAAAGAGGACCATGTGATTTCAGATTCCCATCTCATCAATGATTTTCCTCAATTTTTTGAAGGAGCTTTCAAGTGCTGGCTTCCATTGTCCGTGGTAAAGCGCTGCTGCGGGGTGGTACATGGGTATTATTATTACCTCAGGATGCTGATAAACCTTGCCCTGCGCGGATGAGATGCTTTTCATGGTGAATCCGTATTTTTCAAGTATGTACTTCGCGGAGAATCTACCCAGGGGGCATATTATCTTCGGCTTCATAACAGAAATCTGCCTCTCCAGATAGGGCGCGCATGCCCTAATCTCCTCTGGAAGGGGGTCTCTGTTTCCAGGGGGTCTGCATTTCACTATATTGGTGATGTACACATCTTCCCTGCTCAGACCCACGGAGGCAAGAAGTTCATCCAGGTACTTACCAGCTGCACCCACAAAGGGCCTTCCCTTTATGTCCTCCCATTTTCCCGGAGCCTCACCTATGAACATTATCTTCTTTCTGAATCCCCCCTCCCCCGGCACAGCGTTTTTTCTTGTTTTGTGAAGGGGGCATTTTTTGCATGCTCGTATCTCCTCCTCAACGCCATCCAGTGAATCACTGAATGAAAACAGGTCCATTTGCATATCACCGAATCCATTTACTCTTTATAAAATGTTTCCCCATTCTCCTCTCTCCAGGCAAGGTATTTGAGTATCGGAGTGGGGAATCTTATGATAACCCCAATTACCACTATTGCGAGCAGGGTCGGATAAATCAGGGTTATCTTTACATTCTCATAGGAGATGTGCGCAATTCCCATACCAAGAAGCAGAAGAGTATAGGCAAGAACCAGGGTCAGGGCAATCAACTCGCCTATCATGCTCACAATACCCTCAAAGGAATCTGCAAGGAAGTAAAATGCCACAATGGGAACTCCAAGATACATGGCAAGTTTTAGAGCATGAAGGTACCGTTCATCAAGCAACCCGGGGTAGTTGGAGTTTATGAGTGTTATAACTCCGAGTGGTATGCCTATGAACACAATTGCTCTGGCGATTGAGAATATAATTGCTTTAAGAAGCTTCATATATCCACCACCTTCTTGTAGATAAACCCGGAATTTTCATCTCTGATGGTTATCACCACCCTGTCAACCTCTTCATTTACTCCAATGCCTTCGTATGTATCCACAACATCACCCTTGCGCACATACATTTGCTCTTCCTGATGAAGTATCAGCGTTCCGTTTCTGTAATAATCCTTGGTTATCACAAGATCCAGATCAAAATCGGCATCATTCTCAAAGTAGTAGTGCAGGGTACCATTGCTCAGAACTTCTACCCTCAGGTTGTTCAATGGTGCACCCCATAGATAATCCTTCTTCAGGGGCACAGAGAAGCCACCTATGGTGATGTTTCCATTGAGATGAAGCATCTGGGTATGTGTCAGGAGCGTTTCTGCATGGGTTGCGTTGAAAATCAAATTGAGTGTTCCTTCGTATTTATGTCCAAGAGCGAATTCTGTGCTGAAGTTTCCGGTGCCAAATTCTCCCTGTACTTTGCCATCAAATCTTGCATTTCCCTTAAGATATGAGGCGGTATTTATGATGTAGGGAATCCTCAACCTTATAGTGTGATTTTCCTCCGCAATCATGCTTGGATGCTCCAGCGTAAATTCCTTCACAATGGGCTCCCATCTTACATCTCCGTTGTATGCAGAATTGAAATGCACAGAATTCATCAGATAATCAAGATCAAGGGTGAAATTTAGATGGAAGGTGTCATAGTTGAAGAAGTGGTAAAATTGGGGATATTCAAGATTGTATATGTGATTTAGATTCACGGGTATCTTTACATGCACCGTTCTTACGCTTCTTGATTTTATATCTCCCAGATTCTGGGAGGAGTTAACAAAGATTGCAGAATTGTTGCTAACTATGAATTTTACGTTTATGTTGTTTATATCGTATACGCCACCATTCTTTATGGTCACGGGAACATCCATTATTACGTTGTCTCCATCAAAATACCATTTGGTATCCCCCACGTTTTCTACGGCCGTTCCCTTGATGGCCACCGGTAGAATTGCCAGAAATACCATAGTGAATATCCCGAGATGAACAAGCAATGCAAAATCGCGATATATCCTGCTTATTTTTTTCCATTCCATATCCATTGCTTATTTGCACCCTAGCATAAAACATTTGCGGATGACGCTCGATAGGTTATGTGCCTGCGGTCTGCCGCGGATCTTAGGAGGTGATCCATCCGCAGGTTCCCCTACGGATACCTTGTTACGACTTAACCCTCCTCGCTGACCCCGGGTTCGACCCTGCCCGAATAGAACAGGGCCTCACCCGGAGCCAACTCGGATGGTTTGACGGGCGGTGTGTGCAAAGAGCAGGGGCGCATTCACCGCGCCATGTTGAGGCGCGATTACTACGGAATCCAGCTTCAC
>JALSPD010000054.1 GCA_026986135.1 DHVE2 group archaeon | reverse complement strand
TCATTCAGTCTTATGGCGGTGTGACATACTATGATGCAAGTGATGAATGGAAGTTTTACATTCCCCCCTCATGGATAAGCGGTCATGGGGTGATATACTTCTGGATGAAACCCAATCCAAATGCCAATTTCAATGTTGAGCTTTATGATCCTGAAGGCAATCTCAAGCAGAGTGGGAATTCTGGAGGCACAGGCCAAGTGGATTATGTACTTTATGAACTTCAGAGCGGAGACCCAGATGGCTGGTGGTATGTTCGGGTGGTTCCAGCAACTGCTACAGATTACGGTAATTACTCCTCCTTTTACTGGGTTGGCTATGTTGTGGATTTTCATGCCCAGACAGATAATCAGGGAACCCATACCCCTATGTATCGTGATAATGGTGTAAAGGTAACGTATTACACTATTGGAAGACAGTATGAGGTATACCCAAGCGATGAAGAATACTGGCATGTGTATGTGGATAGGGGTAGTTCGTATCAGTATGCAAGCGAATCAAACAATAGTAATGATGCATCGGGCCACAGATGGATCTCTCCAAATCCTCCGTCGGGTACAATTAATTCAGGTGGCTCTATTGTCGGTCATTACTATGAGCAGTATTACCTCACTGTAGTAACATCCCATGATACTGGCTATTCCAGTGGCAAGTATTTTGGTTCAGATAAAAGTTACAGCAATCCTGGATCTGGGTGGTATGATGCAGGTTGCACAGTCACAATCCATGTGGATTCCCCGGTTACTGAAGGTGGGACAACCTATCAGTTTGTATCATGGAGCGGAAGTGGTACTGGAAGTTACTCTGGCTCAGACAATCCTGCAAGCTTTGTGATACAGGATGTTACCACAGAGACTGCAAACTGGAATGAGGTTCCTGAGTTCAGTGATCTTGGTTATGTATCCATCGTTATCCTCGGAGTATTCATTTTTGTTTTCAGGGCTCAAAGGGTGGAAGATGGGGATAAATCCAAAAAGATAAGCAGATATGAATAGGGATTAGATGCATAAATGGGCGTAAAATATAAATACCTCTTTTTTATTTAGTTATAGTGGGTGTTTGAAATGGTAGGTATAACTGAGCTTGCAAAACCGGTAGCAAAGAAAACGGGACTTTCTCAGAAGAAGGCAAGGGAAGTAATAAACGCTTTTTTGGAGGAGATCATTGCCCAGGTTGACAGGGGAGAGAGAGTGAGAATTGCGGGATTGGGCATATTTGAGAGGAGAGTCCAGAAGGCAAGGAAGGTCAGAAATCCACGCACGGGTAAGATGATGACCGTAAAAGAGAAAAAGAAATTCACCTTCAAGCCAAGCGCAAAGATAAAGTATCTCTGACCCGCTTTATTATTTATTTTTGTTGTTTTACTTATCTCATTACTCCTAGTTCTGTCAACTTTTCTGGGAGATATGTTTCCGTTACATAGTCCAGACCGTATTTTGCAAGGGCCTGCTGTTCGGCCTTCTTTTTTATATCAAGCATTAGACGTATTTCCTCATGCCAGAATGGTGTGTTGAATCTTGGATCTTTCAGCTCTGCTTCCAGAGCAGCGATATCACGGTCGTTTAGTTTATCGGTAGGTAGGTCATAGTTTAATATATCGCTTGCTGTAATTCCAACAAACTCTGCCGTGGGGGTAGCAAGATATTCGCTTATATGGGCTGTTTTAATGGCTCCGTATGCGATTGAGGCAAAGATTCTGAATGACCAGGGGTCCCCATCGGTAAATATTACAACGGGCAGTCCAAGTTCCTCGTTCATCCGTTTTAGAAGTCTCCTTGTGCTTCTGGCAGGCTGACCTTTTATATGCACCAGTATCGCTCGGGCTTTTTCGTCAAATCCGTTTTCCACGAGCCTGTCAAACATACCTCCTGTCTCAATGCCTATTACAAAATCTGCATCAACATCAATAAATCTCAACTTGTCCTTTTCCACGTTGTAGGGAATAAGGTATCCACTGTCTCCCACATCATCACGACAGTTAATTCTCATTGGTTTTCCCTTTCTGTTTATTTCCTCTATGGTGATGTTTCCAATTATGCTCGCCCCGTCCTCCTCAGGCCTCAGTTTGAAATCCTCTCTCATGTAACCTGTTATGACCTCCAGATCCTCTGCAAGTTTATTGCTTTCATCCTGTGAATGGAACTTTGCAAGACCCCAACCCTCTGAGATGTAATACATCTCTCTTAATGTGGATGACTTGTTGTTTTTGATCATCTCCTTTATGAATTCCATTATGTAAAGAGTTCTCAGGATCATGTATCCACCATCAAGTTTCTTAGCTGATCGCGTTATTTTTGAATTCCCGTATTTCCACACACCGAGAGAGTTGTCAAAAACAATATTTCCTTTATGCCTCGCTGCAAGCTGCATCTTTGGTATCTCCCCTCTCGCCAGCTGTTCATATATGTCTTCCGCTATTTCATAAAGCTTTTTAAGAGCCTCGTCACTGCTCATCGTCAATCACCTCATCTTCAGTATACTCTTCATTTTCTTCAACATCCTCAGACTCCTCATCAATAGATTCCACAAAATCAATTTTAATTCTCCAGTCTCCAGGTAATGGCTCTGCACCAATAACCTTGGAGGGGTTAATTCCATCAATGTAATAGTTTGTTTCTGTATATCCAGAAGCTTCTGAGAGTGTGAAACTATGATACTGGTAGCTAACGGGATCAATAACGATCTCCCATTTTATGTAATCATCCTCAATGCTCCCATCGGTTTCAACAATGTTTCCCAGAGGATAATCCGCGTATAATGTGAATTTCTGCGGTTTTTCAGTGAAATTTGCAATTCTTACTCTGATGTCAACATATCCATCCCTGCCCGTAATCTCTTCATCAATCCATATCACATTCATGATTTTTGATATAACAGGTTCAAGTCTGGGCACAGGTTTTTCCACAATTTCTGCACTTTTCCTCGCTATTTCAGGCAATATTTTGCTAACGATGAAAAATTTCTCGCTTAACTTTTTCTTTCTTTCTTTTTTTACCCTGTACATTTTAAGTTGCCTGCCAAGAGCCTTCAATGCAAGCTCTATTTCTTCGCGAATTTCAGGTACTTCCGCGATGGCCTCCTTTGCTTCAGAGGTGAATGGTACACGGGTGGATGCAACATGGACCAGTATTACGGCGGGTCCCACAGGTATTCCTTCTCCACCCCTCTGCTCCAGTCCGTAACGGCGCCAGTCTATATTGCTTATTGCTTTGGTGATAACATCGGCACCCTGCTGATATAGAAGGGGAACACGATTTGCAAATCTCAGTATCCTCACAGGCTGATCCTTTGGAAGCTCTCCACCATACACCATTCCCGCCTCAACGATGAAGGGATTTCCACCGTATACCTTGGGTTCTCTGGTGATTGGTTGAGCATAAAAACCAGGGCGGAGAGATCCAAGAACATTTTTGAGTCCCTTTTTTATAAGTGTCTCACCTATCGGTGATAGGCAATCTGTAGGAGGTGCCATAAGCTTAACTTTAGAGAATGCATCCAGAATCCTCTTAGCCTCGCTCAATGAAAGCTCCTGCGGACGCATATCTCCGTATAAGTATGCAAGTTTGCAAATCTTTTCTGCAATCTTTGGGCTAACTCTTGAGAATTCCGTTGTCAGAAATGATGTTAGTCTGTATGTTTTTGTACTTCGGGCCATGTTTATGAATTCTCCCAGTTCAATTCCGTGGGGGTGTGGTTTAATCTCTCTCACGGGCGGTGGCAATTCTTGGGTAACTCTTTTAAATACCGTTTTTTTACCATCTGGTTCCACGAATGTTATTTGAGCGTGTGGATTGACTATTGCAGTTTGCTGTAAATATTCATAAACACTTTGTTTTCCACGGGTGTATCTTGCACGCATCACAACTTCAACCCTTGTGCCCTGCTCTCTATCCCATATTATGGGTTCCTCCTTTATTATCTTAGGCTCATTCTTTTTTGTATTGATGGTGAGTAGAACCTCGTATGCAACTTCATCTTCTTTAATTTTGGAAATTATTCTTGCGGGTTTACCGCTGCTGAGTTGTCCGTACAGCACCACGGCACTTATTCCGATACCCTGCTGTCCTCTGGATTGTCTCATTGCATGAAAACGAGAGCCGTAGAGTAACTTTCCAAACACGAGGGGTATGTTTTTTCTTACTATTCCTGGGCCGTTATCCTCAACTATCATCCGGTATTCATCCTTTCCAACTTGCTGGATTTCCACATATATCTCTGGCAGTATTCTTGCCTCCTCACATGCATCAAGTGCATTGTCCACGGCCTCCTTAACACTTACCACAAGCGATTTGGTAAGTGAATCAAAGCCAAGAATGTGTCTGTTTTTTTCAAAGAACTCGGCTACGCTTATTTCTCTCTGCTTTTTAGCCATCTCATGAGCGATGCCCATTACCCTATGGAATAGTGCGGGTTTATTTAAAAATAGCGCATCTTTTGGTAGTTCAAGAATGAGAAATACCAATTTTATTTTGATTTCCGAGAGTATAACCGCTAAATATAAATACCCGCCATGTATATTTTACCCTGTGAAGGTTGGGCTGCTGTTTGATGATAAGCGGCTGGAATACAGGGTTATGAAAAAGTTCCAGGAACGGGGAATACCGTTTACAATTATGAATGACACCATAGATATTACCGATGTCGTGCTGAGCGATGTTCCCCGTGATATAATGGTGATTATAGTAAAGGATGAATTTGAAGCGTTCAGAAGGATTATGTCGCGAATGTACGGTAAAGATAGATTTTCAAGAATCATTATAGGTATAGATCCAGGTCCTAAGCCGGGCCTTGTGGTTGTTGGCGATGGGTATGTGGTTGAGAAGATGCATTTAAGCAGTGTTAATGAAGTAAGAATGCAGGTTGATGGAATTATGAGGGGATATCAGCCCGTAAGACTTACCGTACGCATAGGAAATGGAGACATTGTGAATAGAAACAGAATAATAAATTCTCTCGTTGATGATTATGAAGTAGAGATGGTTGATGAGAGAAATACTACTGTGACAATACTCAACAGAGATGTGGAAAGTGCCAAGTACATTGCATTTACTAGGGGTACACCTGTACGTAGCAGGGTTAATACTGTTATACGGGATGGCTATCTCAGAGAAATTCAAAGAAGAAGCAGAATTGAAAGTGGAGGAAGTGTGACAATAAGCAAAGAACTTGCAAAGAGAGTTGCACTTGGTGAGATGACCCTTGATAGGGCAATTGAGATAACGAGGGGAAGAAAATGAGAAGAGAGGATGCAATCAGCATAATAGATGATCTTGCAAATGTGGTGATCACCCAGATACCCGATGAGATAACCGTATTTGGTAGGAAATACCAGATTAAGAAGGATATAACTGAAGGCAATAGGGAAAAAGCCCTTGTAAAATACGTGGATCTATATGAGGAAGTTAGGGAGAAAATAAGGTCCATGGATGAGGTTCCCGAAGGACTGGTGGAAGCGGCGCTTGTTCTAAAAAGAGCCATTATGTTCCTCAGAGAATATCATGGGGAGGATGATGTGGAAGATGAGAAGAGATGGATTGAATATGTAAAGCGGGTGGGATTATGAACATTCTGGTGGTGTACAATCCCACCCATGTGTATCATAACATGAAGGGAAGCCCAGAGTCTCCTGAGCGGATAGAGAGTGTTTACAAGTATCTTAAGATGCGTATGGGTGGGAAGATAGATTTTATGGATGTAAGAGAACCTGCAGATCTTGAAGATATTCTCGCTGTTCATACCCCCCAGTATCTGGAATTTCTTGAAAAAATGTCAATGCGTGGCCCCACATATCTGGGTGATAGCACTTACCTGAATAACTATTCCTACATGGCAGCTCTTATAGCGGCACAGGCTAGTATTGAAGCAAGTGATGAGATACTGCATGCTAATTATGATTTTACATATGCTCTAGTAAGGCCACCAGGGCATCATGCAAGTTCTGATATGTATGGTGGTTACTGTCTTCTAAATAATGCTGCTATTACTGCGAAGCATGTGATTGATAGGGGCCTCAGGAGAATTGCAATAATTGACTGGGATGCTCACGCGGCCAACGGAACAATGAAGATATTTTACTCATCCAGTGAAGTTCTGTTAATATCCATACATCGCGATCCCAGAGATTTTTATCCCAAAGAAGGTTTCATTCATCAGATAGGCCGTGGCGAGGGTACAGGGTACACGGTGAATATTCCTGTCCCCATGGGTGCTGGTGATGCAGAGTATGAACTTGTCTTTAGCGAGGTTATAGATCCTATAATCAGGGATTACAATCCAGATTTTATTATTGGGGAAAATGGTTTTGATGCGCATTATTCAGATAGAAGTATCGGGCTGGCACTAACCACACGAGGGTATGCTGAGATTGTGAGTAGAATAAGATCCTATGGCAAGATGTTTATGATAATTCAGGAGGGTGGGTACACACCAAAAAATAAGGATATTGCCTATGCTATGCTTGAAACACTAATTGATGGGAGTATGCCAGAGGAGCACCAGGATTATTCAGGAAGATTGGTCAGGGGAGATAAAGTTAGAAAGGAGATGGAAGATACGATAAAAAAGTTGAAACTCATATTTGGTGACTATTACAATCTCGGGTGATGCGTTGTGCTTAAGATACGGAGGTATGTTATAACCAAAAACGAAATCGTTGAAGCCCTGGAGTACATGAAAGGAGAGAAGCTAAAATACTATATCTATTCTTATAAGATCTCACGGGGTAGAAAATGGATAACACTGGCCAGATGGGACAATATTGATGGTATTGAACATATGGATATTTACGATGAAAATGGGAATCTCATGGATACCAGAGAATTTGCCTGGAGAAAATTTGATGATATTGTCAAGATCATAAAGACATTTAGGAAGAATATAATTGTGGTTGATGTGAACAATCTGTGAGGTGAATACAATGCTTTTATATCTGAAGAGGAGCTACCGCAAGGAAGATCTTGCAATTCTAAAAAGAATGATACGAAAAAAATATGGGCGAATTGAGAAAATAAAAAAGATCATGCAGGTTAAAAAATGTTCTTTCCCCGAGATTGGGGAGGCCTATCTATTTTATTTGGGTATTGAAGATGGAATGGTGGAGGAAGAGGTTTTTATTGAGGATAAAAAGGTTCTAAATGCGCTCACAGCCAAAAGGTTTGAGATTATTGAATTTTTGAACAAAATCCCTCCACTTTCTATAAAAGATCTTGCCAATAGGCTGGGCAGGGATTACAAAAATGTATATGACGATGTTTCTGCGCTATCAAAATTCTTTGTTTTAAATTCTTTGAAAACCGGTAAAGAAATCGTTCCTCTTGGTGTGGTTGAGCATTTTGAGATTAGATTATAATTACAAATTACACCATATATTTTTTTCAAAAATCTGGCCAAAATAATTACTAATTAAACCATATATTTTTGAATGGTGAAAAAGGTGGAAACATTTATATACTACACCGAGATATATGAAAGTGGATGTATGCTTACAGACTCTGCGAGGTTAATTACGCACTTACGGAAACTAACGGTCACGATTCTGGGATGAGAAGGGGTAAAGGCAGTCTGTGGATATCTTCAGATTCAATACTTATCAAGTCAGGCGAAAGGTGGCTCTACCTGCCAGGAAAGCACATAAGAGGAGCTAAGATGAATAGGGAAAAATTAAAACTTACATTAAAGAACGACTCTTGTATGGAACTCAATTCCAAGAATTCTTATATGCTTAATGCGTTATACCACTATATAGAGGGAGCCATATGCCGGAAGGAATAGCAAAAATAATCTATGTGTTCGGAGAACTGACGAAAATGGAGGCTGCCATAAGTACTGTCATTGCCAAATCAAAGGTTCCCACAAAGGACATAAAGGCGTTTCTTAAAACAGAGAATCGTGTACAGCTTGAAAGAACACCTCTTTTCCAGTACATTAAAAGTTTCTTCAAAGACATTGAACTGGGGGATCTTAGATGTGTGGCGGTCTCTCCGTTTGAGATTGTTTTTGGGGTGTATAACTCCAAAATACCCAGGCTTTTTTCAGATGTTAGAGGGAAAACCTGTTACATAACTGCGGATACACTTAAAATGTTTTTTGAGCGTGATATGGATATCCTAGTGGATGTTGAAGAAACACAGTGCGTTAACAGCGGTGCCGATCATTGCGAATTCAGGGTTAGGATGAATCCTCCAGATGTGCTCAAATATGTAATTGAGGAAGAAGATCAACGAATATTGGAAGTTTTAAAGTCAGGAGGAGAGGTGGATTCAAGTGATGAATACAGACTCAGGACTCTATCTAGGTACGGTTTAGTTAAGGATGGTAGGCTCACAATTCTGGGAGAGAAGTATCTTGAGCTTGGTGTATCACCTACCATGGCTGAGATTGATCGTCCCTGGAAGAAGTTGTCTGAGATTTCTGAGGTAACTGCCTCAGCAAAATCTTTTGCGGAGGCATTTTCAAGGTCCGTTGATGGGGAGGTTGAGGAGATTGATGAGGATCTCCTCATAAATATTGTGGAGGAAACGGAAAAAAGCAAAAGTTTTGCCGAACTAGTGGCAAAGTTTATGAAAAAGGAGGTGAAGGATGATGAGTAGATTCCCGTCAGGGATATTTGGTCTGGACAGGTTGATAGAAGGTGGATTCAGAGATAAGACGGCGAATGTTATAGTGGGTTCCAGCGGTACAGGAAAAACGACGTTTGCCATACAGTTTATTATGCATGGTATAGAAAACGGCGAACAGGGGTTGTACATTTCCCTTGAAGAAAAGCCAAAACAGATTATGGAGGAAGCAGCACTTATGGGCTTTGATATGGAAAAGTACTATGAAGAGAGTCTCTTCTTCATACATCTGAAAGGGGAAAATTTCAAAAAGATGATAGAGGAACAGCTGCCAGCTCTTGTAAAGGCTAGAAGCGATTATCTTATTAAAACAAGGATTGTTGTTGATCCTCTTACCCCAGTTATATGGGCCACCGATGATAAGCTCAAGCAGAGGGAACTTATAGGCAAGCTATTTTATACTGTAAAGAACCTTGGTGTGGTTGTTGCAACGGTTGAAGAGCATGCCAGACCCGGGGAGACCATAGGAGAGGATGTATTGACCCCAGTGTATCTTTCTGATGGTGTTATTCATCTTGATTACTATCCAGTTGGTGGTGCATTCAATCGTACATTGCAGATACTTAAAATGAGAGGTACAAAGCACGGGGAGGGAGTCTATCCATTTGTCTTTGTACGTGGCGCTGGCATCGTGGTTCGCAGTACTCCGCTTGAAATAAAGGAAACCGAGAAAAAGGATTACAGTAAGGTGTTTGACGATGCCATAGAGACAGCCAAGATGCTAAAGGCTCCGCCAAATGTTATAATGAAACTTGAGAACATCAAAAAGTGGTGGAACTATCCATATTCACCGGAGGAGATTATTGAGATAATATTTGACTTCTATGGCCTAAAGGTGAGGTGAATTGCAGGGAAAAACTCTGGAAAAAACTCTTGAAGCGAAGGATGTAACGCTTCTAAGGGCACTACTGCACCTGGCGATAAAGGGACTCAGAGATGAAGCCAAGGTGGACATGATCCTTTTTGTGGGGGTTAATGGGAGGATCTTTGATTCAATTATACCCGAGATATTGAACGCAGAGGAGTACTATTTGCTTAATACTTTCAAAACAAATTTGTACAAGATATGTTCCCAGCTTAAAAGCAAGAATATGAAAATATCCATAGAGTCCTATGGAACAGGGACCTTAATAATATCCAAGGTGGGTGATGCTGCATTTCTAGCATTGATGATCACCAGGGAGATGGATCATGAGGATCTTCGGAAGGTTGTAGAGGCCACAGTAAAATGGAGCACGATAGTTAATCATATATTCCAGTTGAGACCTCTCAGCGGGGAGTCCATTGAGGAATATCCTGAAGAGATAAAGAAAGAATTTCACCGTCTCAGCAGACAGCTTTTCGTGGAGAGCTTTGCACATACTAAACAGTATCGCAAGAACCATAAGATTCTGGAATACCTCAAAAAGGAGCTTGCAGGTATTGTTGGTGTGGGCATGGTGGAGGAAGTTCTCACTCTGAGTTTCAATGAGATAGGAACTGCACCTCAGTACATGACGGATGATCTGTGGCCCATAGTGGTGGAAAAAATAGCTTCTCGCGTTAGGGAGTTGCGTGGAGAGATGCTTGCAGAGGAGTACTATAAGAAATGGCTGAGGGATGTGGAACGGATAATAAGGAGTTTTGTGTGATGTGCAATGGAACTTGAGGAAAAACTAAAAAAGGTGGAAGAATCGGTAAAAACACGTGCAACAACGAGCATGCTATCTGAGATGCGAAAAGATCTTGAGATGAAGATTGACTCCCTCAGAGATGAGCTGAATCACAGATCAGATGAGTACGCTGGTACTCTTGATGAACTACGGAAAGAAATTGAGAGTCTTAAAAAAGAGATTCTTGATATGGAAAAGAAACGGGGGGAAATTGAAGAGGCAGTTGATGGTATAAGAAAATATATGATGAGGTACGAAAAGTTAAGTCGGAGATTGAGAACAATTGAGGAGATTATGGGGGTTGAAGAGGAGATTGATGTTAACAAAGTACCTCCCAGCATTCTAAGACTTGTCTATCAGTATACCCTGAATGATGCGATCTCCATGCTACGCAAATATGTGGGTCCTGGAGAGGCAGAAAGGATAATCGGTGAGGTGCTTCAGGATGTGAGAACAAAAACCAGTGGCACTGAGCTTTTCAAATTAAAGGATGGAAAGATAGAAGCAGGCGATGTTGAAAAGGCCATAAAAAAGAGGCTTATATCCCCCAAGCAGATTCACCTAACTTATGTGGAGATCATAAATAAAATAAAAGAGTATCTGCCGGGATACATACCCAAGAATTTCGCATCTTTACTTCGCACAAAGGGGCAGGAATATGCGATAGAAACCTCTACCGAAAATAGAATAAGAATTGAGATGCTTGAGAGAAGCGTTGGACAACTACGAAGTGAAATGGCATATCAGGAGAATATTCTCAGGGAAGATATCGCAGAGATCAAAAGGATGAATGAGATGGATTTGAGGGATCTGAAGAATTATCTTGAAGAGAGGTTTAGTGGGATAGAAGTTGCTATTGAGAGCATTGGTGAGGAGATAAGGAAGATATATGATACTCTTGACAGGATTAACCCCTATCTTGAAAATTACAGGTATAGGCTATATCGTGAGATTGAGGGTTCCATTCCTGCCGAGGGCATACCCGTTGATAATTTGGGATATCACAAAGTCATTCTGAAGGAGTTTCTTGATGAAGGAGTAAGAGATGGCAGACTTCTTATTAAAGATAATGTCGTGTATCCCGTACCTAAGATTAAAGAGAGAATATTGGCACTCCTTGAGGATGGTGCCAAAAGCTTTTCTCACATAAAAAAAGAGACAGGTTACGACAAAGAGGTGCTTGTTACGGTACTTGATTGGATGAGAGATGAAGGGTTAATTGAAGAAAAGAAGTATGGAAAAGGAAAGAAATATATAAGGAGGTGAAAAAGATGTTGGATATTGCACTGGTCTCACTCATCCAGGATATGAGTGAGAAAGCAGGTGTAGAAGGGACCATACAGTACTGGCTAAGAGTGGGGGAAAATCTTGCGAAGAGGATGGGTAAAGAGGCGTACATGGGTTGGCCATCATTCAATGTGGCTTTGAGAGAGGGAAGAACAGCGTTTTCTATAGAAGGGAATGTTGTTGCATTGACCGATCTGGCCATAACGGATGTGGATGGCGATGTGGTTGGATACATCTATGCCCTTGAAAAATGCGTTTTTGAGCCTACTATTCTGCGTGTGAGATACAGTGTTGGACAGCTTCCCAAGGCGGATAAGCAGATTGCCGATGAATACAACATGACTTATAGAGACATTGCAGTGTGCAATTTCTGCATAATTCATGTTAAGTTCAGAGAGGAGGTTGCCAAAAATATAACGATTGCAGGGCAGCCCCTTGAGGCTCTGCACCTTGCAGATAGGGGATTCACGGGAGATACCAAGATAGATGAGGAGAATCTTAATAAGATAGGCATAAACAAGGAATATGTGAGGAGCCTTCTTAGAAACTATGCTTGTGTATTTGCACTTGTTATGAAAGGTGCCCGCTTGAAGGGGGAGGTGAGTGAAGAATGAAGCAGATTGAGGGAAATGAGGCGATTCTTGACAATCCCATGGTGGACATTGCAACCTATCTTTTCCTGGAGGACATTGCGGATAAGCAAGGCGCTGCAGGGATGAATAATTATCTGATGAGCCTCGCTTATTCTCTGGCCAGAAGCATGCCTGAGGAAGAATATACTAGCTGGGAAAGCTTTGTAGATGCAGTGGTGAAGGGAGAATCCATACTTTCAGCATTTGAAAAGGTAAATGCTGTATCACAGTATTGTATGGTCACCGTTGAAAGTCCCTTTTTGAGAGGATGGAAGGAATACACAAAGAGGATCGGTGAATTTCCAAGGATACACAAGGAAGTGGCAGAGTACTACAACTCGCGCATAACACCCACGGCCATTGAGACTGGAGATATCATAATCCAGACCTACAGAAAGGCTGCTGCTGAAAAGATTACCGTGGAAGGTAAAAAGGTGAGAGTTGCACACATTGCCACGGTATCTCCAGATGGATCAAAGAAAATAGCACCAGAAGAATGGTTGCCTATACTATTGGAAAAAGCACAGATATCAAAAACACAGCTTAACATGATACTTAGAAACAATGCAGCGGTATGGATAGTTTATCCCTCCCAATAATCTTTTTTTGGGGGATTTTATTGATTCTCCTTGCAGAGGACAGTGATCAAAAATACTACTTGATTGAAGAAGCACCTGAAGTAGATAGGTTTAAAATTGGGGATTTTTCTTTTTTTCATCTATATGGTATTTTTGACTACTCGGAAACATTCAAAATATGGATGCGAAGATTTCCGCGTCCTGTGCTGATCTTTGCAATAAGAGAAGACCATGTAATCTCATTTATTTACATTGATCCTTGGGAAGAAATTCCCTTCATTGCCAATGTTTTAAGGGCACAGGAGACGGTGGAGAGGTATAGAGGTAAAAGAATCGGTTACAAAATGTTTCTTTTAGGGGCTGCACTTAGCCCAGAGTATCTCATAACAAAGCCTTTAACCGATAAAGCAAGGATATTTTATACGCGACTTGGATTTGTTAAGGCAGAAAGCATATCTGTGTTCAGAAATTATCACCAGGTGACAGGATATCTTGCATTGCCCGCTGAAAGAAAAAATGAACATCTTGAGATGATCTCTGGTTATTTTTCATCGCTGTACCTCTAGTCTACTTTTTCCATTTTGGTTTGGTTTCTTTTTTCCCTTTTCTGTGGCCTAATAGAATGAATCCAAGAAATACTATTGCTGTAATCAATGTACCTATGCTCAGATATTTAACCCAGCTGTAATCCGGAGGATTACCTATGTATATGCTTTTTGAGTACCATTTCTGATAGTTCTGAAATACCACACCATCGCCTACTACTTTCATCTTAAGCTCATGTTCGCCGTTTTTCACATCCGGGACCCATTTATATGTTACCTTTGCGGTTGAATTTGCCTCAATTTTTTTAATTGTTGAGTTCCCTATGTATTTTCCATCAATGTAAAAGTCAACGGTTACGTTGTGTATTGTGTAATTTTCTGTATTTTTTACAGAGGCCACAATGGTGTATGAGTTCTTCACATCCACATATACCCTCCTTTCAAAGATCTTTGTTTTACCTGTGGAATTTATAATCCCATATCCTTTGAAGTCCAGATATATTCTTTGAGTGGCATTGGGTGTGGTTATTGTAAATTTGAATATACCGTTATTATTTGTCTTCTCTACCTGGTTTAGAGGTGCTGCTCCGCTTAGGTTTTTTCCCGCAATAAGCATTGTACATCTGTACACATCAAATATCCCGCTGATCTCCACAGTGTATGTTATATTGGTATGTGTTGCAGCAATTGATGGTCCCTCCACATGTATACCTGCCGCACTTGCCGCCGTGGAGTTATGCGGGGCTATCAGTGCAAGTATAATTATCGTAATCCAAAGGATTGCTCTTTTGTTCATCTTCTATACCTCCCCAGCCATATAATTGCTACTATTACCGCAATCGTAGCACCCCATATCCAATAGAGATTTGGATCAATTGTAACGCCAGAATAGTTGTGTACCTCTTTCCCTTTCACATAGAGCACCGAATTTTCTATGTGAGGATATGTTAGCGGTATCTTTATTATATTTGCTTTTTCTCCGTAAACA
>JALSPD010000053.1 GCA_026986135.1 DHVE2 group archaeon | reverse complement strand
AAGAAGTGAAAAGGAAGTCATGCATGCTGTTGATCTCACATTCAACCCTGATCTGGCATCCTCCTTCAGGGACAATCTTGTATTCAAGGATTTTTCCATTGAGTATTTCAAAAACAGCATAGTCCCTACCAGATGGGTAACTCAAAATATAGGGGAATTTCTAAAAAGAAAGGGCGATCTCTTGAAGGAATTTGTGGAATTCATAGACAACAATGCTGACAGGAAAATAGTGATTGTTGATTCCCTAACCGACCTTGTCACCTCACCCAGAATAGAGGTAAATAACCTGATAGATGTTATCAGAGGACTTAGAAGAAAGGCAAAAGAGTGGAATACCGTAATATATCTTCTGCTGACAATTGGGGTTCTTGACAAAAAAATGGAAAACATCCTATTTGATTCTGTTGACGGTGTGATGGTATTTGAATGGCATGCATCACTCAGATACTCCAAAAGATACAGATATATGTATGTACTAAAATTCACCGGTTTGATGGCCCAGCTTGAAGAGGAAAGAATAGCCAGGTTCAATACAACATTAAATAGGAGAAATGGATTTGTGGTTGTGAACACCGAAAAGATAGGGTGATAAAGATGATGAGAATAAGAACTGGAATAAATGGACTTGATGATATGATGGATGGAGGCATTCCCAGCGGTCACAGCGTGGCCGTTATAGGATCTTTTGGAACTGGAAAAACCACATTCGCAATGCAGTTCATATGGGAAGGCCTCAAAAATGGTGAAAAATGCATATTTTTAAGTCTTGAGGAGGATGAAGCCAGCATTGTTGAAACTGCAAAATCATTCAACTGGGATTTTGAAAGCCATCTCAATAGGGATCTTCTTCTGATAAAACTTGAGCCTCAGGATGCTATGAACAGCATTCAGAGACTTGAGGGGGAGATACCGCAGATAATAAAGGAATTTGGAGCCAGCAGAATTGCCATAGATTCTGTAAGTCTTATCACCATGCTATACAAAACAGATGAGGAGAAGAGAAAGGGGCTGTTTGCGCTCAGCAAAAGCATAAAGGATAGCGGAGCAACAGCCATATTTACAGCGGAAGTGGACCCAAGGAACCCGTATGTTAGCAGAGATGGGCTGGTGGAGTATGTTGTTGACGGCGTTATTCTCCTAACACCCAGAGAGGTAAATGAGAGAATCATGCTTACACTCAAGATACTCAAAATGAGAAGAACCAAGCATTCAAGAGATGTGAAACCATACGACATAACAAATGAGGGTATTGAGGTCCTCTCCGAATCCACGATATTCTGAAGGTGAGGAAGGATGGATGAGAAGGAAATAAAAAAGATTGTGGCCACCTATTTCGGATTCACACCAAGCATAAAGATTGGAAATAAGAAAATAAGGATAACACAGGGTGAGGATATAGACGGCGATGTAAATGAGGTAAAGAAGATCAGGATAAGATGGGAGGAACATATAGGTAACCTGAGCGGAGCCGCAAGGGTATCTCCCCTGGACATAATGAAAATCACAGGAATGGAATACAGCGAGGAGAACTACAGAAAGGCTGTTGAAATTATGAAAGGGATTGCAAAAAGAGAGGGAGTATACTTCGTTGAGATTGTAGGGGAGGATAAATACCTCCTGATAAACCCCAGGTACAAAAGATGAGAAACAGGTGATAAAGATGGATAATGAAAAGGGGGATCCACTGATTAAGGGTCTGATGGAGAGCATGAAAATGGATGCATATGTGGAGTCCCGCATAAGAGAGATGCATGTTTGCTTCATATGCGGCAGGGTGGGATACAAAAAACTACCGATGAAAAAAATAGGGAATAAGTGGATATGCATTGACTGTCTGAGAGAACTAAAGGAAGCTCTAGACACGCTTGAGGAGTGGGAACAGGAACTGGCAATTCAAGAGGGTTTCAGAAAAGAGATAGGAAAAGAGTTTAATCGGTGAATGTAGCCCCCTTCGGGAAATTTTTCTTTATAAAATCAATCAGGATGTTTCTGTCTCCCTTCAAATGCGATTCGTACCACACAGGTATCAGCTTTAGGAGAATTTCCCTTATTTTGTCAATGCTTGCATTTTTAACTGGGGAATCGTAGAGCACATACTGGCTGTATATTCTCTTCCACCCTGAGTACTTATCGTACTTCTCGCCCTCTGAGAACTCAAAGATCATCTTCAATTTCTCGCCCTCGTCAGAATTGTAGTATATGACCTTCAGTGAATCGCCAACCCTGTTCTGCTCTCTGGATATGTCAATAAGACTTATTTCCCAGACGCGAGAGAAATCAAAATCCTTCCTCACAACCCACTTCGTAGGAAACTCCTCAAAATAAGAAACCCACTTATCATGTGGCGGTTCCATCTTGAAATGCACATTGATATTGTTGAATTGAATCCAGATCTTCCAGAAATCCTCAATTATATTCCTGTTCAACTCCGCTCTCTTTTCGCTTTCGGTGGAGATATCCTTGAGGATCTCCTCCTTCTTTTTCTCCAGTTCGCTCTGGAGTTTCTCAAACCAATCATCATTCTTCGCAGCCATGTTAATCCCTCACTGTAATGTTATTTTAAGGATATAAAATTATCGTTATATGCTTTTCGGTTTCCGCACAAATTTTCGGATCGTAAAGCATAGAGATTAAATACCCAGATAATACACCATAACAGGAAGCAAAATCACCGACATGAGGTGAACACGCATAACACCCAATTTTGGAGGAAGTAACCCTATGAGAGTGGCGATCCCCGCCACGATTAATCCAAGAGGCCCTGAAAAAAGAATCACAAAAACCACAAGAACCAACATAATGAATATTGAGATCTTACCATAATGCTTGCTAAGTAGATTCGTGATTCTCGCAAACATTCTTCCGAAAAATAATGTGAGGAAGAACGCAAAAATTGATGAAAAGTAAGCACTTAAAAGGATTATCATTAAGAGATCAGGAAGGTATATGAGATTTACCCATGGAACTGTTCCCGCAATTTCTTCAATCACGCCCACAGCTCTGCTCCTTGGGTGTAAGATTATAAAAAGTGCAGCCATGTTTAACATAGCATTTGCAGTATTAACGCTACCAAGAGTAACAATGTAATTCTCTGAATCATCTTCCCTGCAAAATATCCTTGCAACAACACCCGCAATACCTGAGGTAATCCCCGGTAGAAAACCCACCAGAGATCCGCTCAATGTTCCATAAAATGAAGAAATGAAGTGTTCCTTCTCAATTTTAACATCTTCTATTTTCTGCTCGGGGATCCTCGTTCCTGTGGAAAGTATCAGTGTGGGAAAACCAAATAATCCTGTGAAGATAGGAAACAGAAGCCCGGCACCAACATCCACTGGTATATAATTGCCGTTCTGAGGCATATTAAGGGCAATGAGACCAAAAACTCCAGCAATTGTGAAGACATACAAGGCAAACAAAGCCCTAACTAATCCCTTTTTTGATTCAAGATAGAGAAGATAGAGAACAATCGCAAAAAGGATAAGAGGAACAGCATGTGCAAGGTTCTCTTCTCCAACGATAGTAAAAAGAATCTGAAATCCAAACATCAAAGGCAAAGAATAAATCATTGCTAGAAGAGATCCTATTGCTGAAAGATATACTGCTCTGTATCCCCGTCCCTTCAAAAGTAGCCTGTGAGCTGGTAAAACCGAGAGAGCAGTATCCTCCGCAGGAGCTCCTAAAAAGGTGGATGGTATGAAATCAAGAAAGGTGTGCGAGACAATATTGCCCACTATAAGAGAAGATAG
>JALSPD010000052.1 GCA_026986135.1 DHVE2 group archaeon | reverse complement strand
CATTCATAATCCTTGGCGGAAGGAGGGTAAGGGAACGATCTTAATTTAGTTATTGGTAAGAAGAAAATTTTATATTTGCCTTGCATATTATTGTTTTGGGTGATGGGTATGGCTGGAATGGGTGAGGAAAATGCAGGGGATAAAGGAGGAAATGCTGCAGGTGTGCCACCGGCTCCGCCCATAAATCCACAGGGGTATAACCAGTACAGCTACTCACCACCCAAAAGGGATTCGGGGATAGCATCTCTTCTGAAGAATCCTGTGTACATTGGTCTTGGTGCCCTTATCTCCGTGGCTCTTATATGGCTGGGGCTTCTTTTTGAGGCTCTAATCATTGGTGTAAGCGATTCAGGGCAGGCACAGATTTTATTTGAAATTGGGATCATAATTTATAATCTTGGCATGGCTGGTCTGGTACTTTTGCTTCTATCCCTCGGCATTGGTCGGGGAGATTATCCAGAGTGGCTCAGGGTAGCTCTGGTAATTGGTGCAGTTGCACTGATCATCTGGGGATTTACCAACCTCGTAAATTTGATTACAGAAATTTTGCACACTCTGGCAAGGACAGTTTTAATTCTCTGACTTTTTCTTATATTTTTCTCTGCAGAAGTGCTTATATATATGGGGACAATTAACCTGATATGAAAGCCCTGATACTTGCTGAGAACGATTTTGAGGACCTGGAGCTTTTTTACCCATATCATAGGCTTAGGGAAGAGGGTATAGAGGTGTACATCGTCTCTTCACAGGATAGATTGAGGGGAAAGAGGGGTTACGAAATTGAGGTGGACATGAAATACGAGGATGTTAAATGCGACTCCTTTGATATCCTGGTGATACCTGGGGGAAAATCGCCTGAGCGGGTGCGCTTGAAGGGAAAGGCACTAGAGATAACCAGGCACTTCTTTGAGAAAGACAAGCCAGTGGCGATAATATGCCATGGGGTTCAGGTTCTGATATCTGCGGGTGTTGTAAAAGATCGCAGAATTGCTTGCTGGTACGGCGTGAAGGATGACCTAATTGCCGCAGGGGGCCACTTTGTGGATGGTGTGGCTGTGGACGGAAATCTTGTCTCGGCAAGACATCCTGGAGATCTGGCAGAGTGGATGAAGCGTTTTATTACCCTTCTTAGGGAGAGGGGTTTGATATCTTTGCAACAATAAATATCTTGTTACTTGGATTAACTGCTGAATAGATAGAATTAGCATAAGAGATGCGAAAAGTGTTCACGATCTCATAAACAATGGAGGAGAGCATCATTACTTGGGATAACTTTACCTCAATACTACAGCTATCTCTCAGCCGCCTACTACACGAAGGATGAATGTATCCTTCCCGTATAGCGCTATATGGTATATATGTGCGGGGGTCTTCAAATTGTCTCGCTGCATGGAAAATCTATTTATTCCATCACCCAATACTATTATGGTGAAATCACGCATAAAGGTTCTGCCTCCTGACGTTGTTAATAAAATTGCCGCTGGAGAGGTTGTGGAGCGACCTGCCAGTGTTGTTAAAGAGCTAGTTGAAAATAGTATAGATGCTGGATCAACAAGGATATTCATTTTTGTTAAGAGAGGAGGCCTTGAGGAGATTCGGGTTGTGGACAATGGCATCGGGATGAATGAAGAGGAGGCAGTTCTTGCCTTCAAGAGGCATGCGACAAGCAAGATAAGTGATGAGAGAGATCTTGAAAGAATAACAACTCTGGGGTTCAGGGGGGAGGCTCTTCCCAGCATAGCATCGGTTTCACGTATTGAGATGCTCACCCGACCAAAGGAATCAATAGCAGGCACAAGATTATTTGTAGAAGGTGGTAAGATATTGAAGGTTGAGCCTGCAGGTTGTCCTCCCGGTACCTCAATATCCGTGCGTGATCTTTTCTATAATACTCCTGCAAGAAGGAAATTTCTGAAAGGTGAGAGACAGGAGTTTTCGTATATATTTGGTGTTGTGGAGAAATACGCTTTAAATTACGAAAACATACATTTTAAGCTTGTGCATAACGGTCGCACGGTCATTGATGCTCCCCCAGGCAGGCTTATTGATAGAATTGCATCTCTTTGGGGTTCGGATGTGGCCAAGGATATGGTTAATATATCCAGCAGTGGAAGGATTGCAATCACAGGCTATGTATCCAAACCGTATCTTACCAGACGGGATAAGCAGAGGATAGTAACCTTTGTAAATGGCAGGTATGTTAAGAACACCTCGCTTATCAACTATATACTCTCAGGTTATGGCACTCTTCTGTTCAGGGACTCCTATCCTTATGCAGTGCTTCGTATTGATTTACCCCCAGAGGATGTGGATGTGAATGTGCACCCTTCCAAGATTCTCGTGAAATTCCGTAATGAAGAAAAAATAAAAGGAATTCTAACAAAGGTAATATGGGACTCCCTCACAGCGGTTAAAAATATACCCTCTAAGGCTGCTGAGAAAGGTGTAAAGCTGGGTGTTTTAAGGGGGGAAATTAAGAAAGAGAGACAGATGGTTTTTGAGGTTGAAAAGAAGGGTAGCAAAAAGAATTTGTTTGATTATATTGCCAGAGCACGTGTTCCTGGCATAGAGGTTCTTGGGCAGTTTGACAACACTTACATAATTGCCAAGACAAGGGATGAAATAATTATTGTGGATCAGCATGCAGCTCATGAGCGCATAAGGTATGAGAAATTCTTGAGTATAATGAGAGATGGAAAGATTCAGGAATTGATTGAACCAGTTATCGTGGAACTTGGTCCGGGGGATTATAGGGCAATTCTGGAGATAAGGGATCGTCTCAGGGATTTTTGTATAATTGTGGATGATTTTGGGGAGGGAACAATCGCTGTGAGGGGAATTCCCCCTATACTCAAAAGAAGCGATGTGAAGGACATAATTATGGGCATAATTGATCTGGGACCAAGGTATGTTGATGAAAAACGGGATGAGGTAATAAAACTGATATCCTGCAAGGGTGCAATTAAGGCAGGGGACAAGCTTTCAATATACGAGATGGAAGATCTTGTGGCTCAGCTTCTCAGGTGTGAGAACCCATACACATGCCCCCATGGACGCCCAACAATGATAAGGTTTACCTCCAGAGATCTTGAGAAAATGTTCAAAAGAAAAGAATGAGGTAATCAGTGTTTTATAATCCTTACAAGTATTGCCTTCTGTGCATGCAATCTATTCTCAGCCTCGTCGAAAACAACACTGTTTCGCGAGTCAATTACCTCATCAGTTACCTCAAGGCCGCGATGCGCGGGCAGGCAGTGCATAAATATGTAGTTCTGCTTTGCATGCTTAACCAGCTCTGCATTTACCTGATACGGTTTGAAGACCTTTAATCTCTTTTCCTTCTCAGCTTCGTCTCCCATGCTAACCCACACATCAGTGTACACAACATCGGCATCCTGCACAGCCTCAACAGGATCATGAGTTATAACAATCTTTGAGCCTGTTTCATTCGCAATCTTTTTAGCAAGTCCGGTGAGGTCTTTGTTTGGTTCATATCCTTCGGGACATGCAATGTAAAAATCCATTCCCATAATAGCAGCGCCAAGCATAAGCGAGTTGGCCACGTTGTTTCCATCACCAACATATGCAAGTTTAAGACCGCGCAGTTCTCCTTTCTTCTCCTTTATAGTCATAAGGTCTGCCACTATTTGGCATGGGTGTTCAAGATCATCAAGGGCATTGATCACAGGAACGGTTGCATTTTCTGCAAGTTCAACCACCATCTCATGCTTATATGCTCGGTACACTATGGCGTCCACATACCTTGATAGTACCTTCGCGGTA
>JALSPD010000051.1 GCA_026986135.1 DHVE2 group archaeon | reverse complement strand
CCTTTTGAGAATCAACTGGGAGCGAATTAAAGATGATATCATCAGAATTGTAGAAATTGAAGGTCACGATATATCCGCATGTAAGGGCACCCATGTGAAAAATCTAAGAGAAATTGGGGATTTTGCAGTAATAAAATTCCGTGGAGGCAGCAAAAGAAAAGAAATTAAATTTGTGATCGGCGCACTTGCGGAAAAGATCCACTATGGATACTCCAAAGAAATTAGATCTATCGCATGGACTTCAGGTTTGGAGATTGAAAAGGTGAGCTCCTATGTAAAAAATCTTGCAGAGGAAAATAAAAAGCTTCACCAGGCATTGAAAGATATAAGCAAACACATACCTTTTCAAGAGGTGATGTGCAACGAACTTGTACTTGCAATTGTAAGTGTGTATGGTGGAGACAGAAAGATTTTAATTAAGAGAATGCTGGAATGGACAAAATTAAACAAGGGAATTGCGATATATGTAAATCTTTATGATAAATCAATAGCCATGGCATTCTCAGAGAATTTTCAGGATTATTATCAGGTGGCATTGGATCTTCTAAAAGAAATGGGTGGTAAAGGGGGAGGTAAAAATAATTTCATAAGTGGAGGTATAGAAAATCCTGAATACTTTGTTGAAAATCTGAAAAAGATTTTATGCTCTCAGGACATACACTTGCATGGTGGTGAAAATGAAACTTGAAGAGATAATAAAGGAGATGGTGATGGTTCCTGGTGTGAGTGGTTTTGAAGAGCCATTTAGAAGGTATTTGATGGATAAGTTGAATGATTTTAATCCGTGGGTTGACAGTGTGGGGAATGTTCACGTTAAGATTGGAAATGGTGGAAAAAAGATAGCCCTTATGGCCCATATGGATGAGATTGGAATTGTAACCACCCACATTGAAAAGGACGGATATGTTAGATTTGCCCCCATAGGTGGTGTTGATAGCAGAATGCTTTACGGAAGAATAATGGAAATCTTTGGGGAAAGCGGCACAATATATGGAGTAATAGGACTCATACCACCCCACCTAAGTACTTCGGAGGATAGAAACAAAACACCCACATGGAAGGAGCTTGCTATTGATGTGGGCGCTAAAACCAAGGAAGATGCGATGGCAATTGGAGTAAGAGAAATGCTTCCTGGAAGATGGAAAAAGGACTTTATCATAATGGGAAACTACATAGTTACAAGAGCCATTGATGATAGAATAGGCTGTGCAGTACTTTACGAGCTGCTTAACAGACTCGCCAACATGGACCAGAAGAATGAGATACATTTCATCTGGACCGTACAGGAGGAAACCGGGCTCAGGGGGGCCAGTGCTGCTGTCTCAATGGAGAACTTTGACGAGGTGTATATTGTGGATACAATGACCACGGGACTAATGCCCGGAGTGGCTTTTCACCTGAGTACTGCCAGAATAGGGGAGGGTCCTGCAATAAGACTGGTGGACAGAAAAGGTGTGGCTCCGCAGAAAATGAGGGAAAAGGTAAAAAAAGTGGCTAAAGAAAGCGGGATACCTGTTCAGGAAGCTATTACCGGAGGTACAACGGATGCAGCAACTGTATTTGAGCATGGTATACCTTCTCTCCCAATATGCATTCCAGTGAAATATACCCATAGCCCAGTAGAAATGGTGCATATGGCGGATGTGAAAAATACCATTGATCTCCTAGAAAAGATAATAAATGCGTGATCAGGGAAGTTCTTCTCTGATCACCTTGGACAATCTTACCACACCCACTTTTATTTGTTCATCGGTTGGATAGGTGAAGTTCAAACGCATTGTATTCTTATGGTTTCTACGCGGGAAGAACGCTGAGCCTATTACGTAAGCCACCTTATGCTGGATTGCTCTGTGAAACATTTTCTCTGCATCCATTCCATCAGGTAATGTCACCCAGAGGAACATTCCACCGTCAGGTTTTGTCCATTTAACTCCATCTGGAAAATGATCCTCAAGCATATCAAGCATTAAATCCCTTTTTCTTTTGTACAACTCAATTATTTTTGGAATATGATTTTCAAGATACCCCCGTGATATGTATTCCCTTGCTACAAATTGTCCAACTGTATTGGTGCAGAGATCAATACCCTGCTTAGCCAGAACTGCCTTGTGAATTATCTCCTCATGGGCAATCAGGTGGGCCATTCTGAAGCCGGGAGAGAGAATCTTGGAAAACGTACCCAGGTAAATAACATTATGATTCCTGTCAAGAGATTTAAGAAGTGGAAGCGGTTCTCCAGAGTATCTTAATTCACCGTAGGGATCATCTTCCACAATAAGGACATCGTAGTCCTCAGACAGTTCAATCAGATGCTTTCTTCTATCAAGGCTCATTGTAACTCCAGCGGGATTTTGAAATGTTGGGATTGTATATATCATCTTGGGCTTATCTCCTTCTTTTCTCATGGATCTCAGTGTTTCTTCCAGAAGATCGGTACGCATCCCATCATCATCCATTTCAATCTCCTTATACTCTGGCTTATATGACTGAAAAGCAGTAAGAATACCTATATAGGTTGGTGCCTCAATGATCACTTTGTCACCCGGATTTATAAAAATCTTTGCCAGCAGATACAGAGCCTGCTGAGATCCAGCGGTAACCAAAATGTTATCCTTGGTGACACTAACGCCATATTTATTGCGCATCATCTCAGAAAGAGCATCTCTAAAACTGTTTACACCCTCTGTAGAGCCATATTGAAGTATTCTGGCACCTTCGGTCTCAAGAAGTGAATCTATAATCTTTTTTATTGTATCCACAGGAAAGGACTCCGGATTAGGTAATCCCCCTGCAAAAGAAATTATATCAGGCTGCTGTGTGAGTTTGAGGAGTTCTCGTATCTCTGATGCCTTTAAATTCTTCGCAATCTCGGAAAACTCATCCTCTATCCGCAATCACATCACCGTCGGGAGAATTGCAACCACGGATATTAAGGTTTTTCATGCCAATCAAACATAAAAAGAAAAATTCTGATATGAAATTTAGTTAATAGGAGGTATCTTCAGATTCCTCACTTCTGATTTCACCATTAGATAAGCCTCTTCGTCCAGACCTCCTCTCTCTTTCCCGCTCCCTCTCCAGTTTCTTTTCTCGTCTTCTTTTCTCCTCCTCTATCTTTTCAAGCTCTTCAGGAGGAAGTTCAACTTCCCTTTTCTCGGCGAGCTTAATGTACTGGGGAGGCACCTCTGTTGTGATAAACACTTTGGGTGAGGCCACATAAATTGTATATCCATCTTCAATAGCCTTTTTAGCGTCTACTTCAAGAATTAGGGGATCATCCACCATATGCCTCCCAGCAATGTAAGCGTCCTCGTAACTTTTGCTAAGATGAACCCATTTACGATCACCAGGTTTTAATCCCATCTCCTGAATGAATTCAAATTCCTCTTCAGTTGTGGGATAGTAGAGTGTATCCGGAACTCCTTCAGTGGGTAAATCACTCAGATCAACCCTTACAGAATGCCCGTAAGTCGCCCTGATTCTACGGTTTTCCATATCAAGTTGATACCTGCCCTTATCATCTGTAAGCACTATGGCTTCAATATGTTTTACCTTAAGCCATCTAAACCTCCTGTGTTTCCTCTTTATACCCTTCACAATATCGTATAGGTTAGCCCAGCCATGCTCATCCAGCCTTACACCAAATTTTTCTGGGAAATGCCTAAGAATACCTGCGAGCATTCTACTTATAGCCACCAGTTCCCAGTCATTAAGCATGAACTTTCCCTCTTCCCCGCAGATGGGACATCTGTCTCCCCGAAACGGACCATGCTTTTCGCACCACCTAACCTGTACCATAGGA
>JALSPD010000050.1 GCA_026986135.1 DHVE2 group archaeon | reverse complement strand
AAAACCTTTCCAACTCAGAGATGTGATTTTACTATTAACTGTGAAAACAATAATTAATGAGAACAAAAATGCCGCTATCAATATTATTGAGTCGACCCCGAACATGCCATCTTCTCTTCGCCTGTTTATTCTCTCCATTTTCTAACCCCCCATCACCCAGTTAAAAACACCTAGGAGATTCGCCCATCCAAAGATTACCATTGCTGTGATTATAGTGCCTATTATTGCTCTGTTTAGCATTTCCTTAATCTGAGCTCTCTTGGATGAATCCATACTCAACATCATTATACCAATTCTTATCCATCCTATAGTCACAAAAAGACCCACAATAGCTGAAAAACCTCCAAAAATGTATGGTACATTAAACTCTTCGTGCTCATCCACCACACCAATATGGTACTTTACCCTTGAACCTACATTTGTTAATATTGAGTTGTTAACCATTCTCAGCAATTCTTTTTCATCACTCCCATCATCGGCAACACCTATTGCTGCTGAGAGATTTCTGAATATTAGTCTCTGTGAGTAGGTACCTATAACATAAGATCCACTGAGAAGCGTGCCTGTTAAATTCAATTTCATATCACGATGCAAGATGTACTTTGTTCCATTTGTTCCATTAAAAAATTTAATTATTCCTGTTGTATTTGTTTGAACTTTCAAATTAGAATATACGGCATGAACCCGTATATCCTCATTAAACTTTTGATTTTTCACATGGTAATCCCTTTTAAGGGCATTTAAATATATGATTCTCTGGGATGTATCATTGGACGTAAGATTTACTCTTGCAACAACCCTTATGTTTTCCTGCACAGTAATTCCCATCAACGCTACCTTGTTCGGATACAATCCCCTCACAAGAATAGACACATTTTTAATAATTCCAACGAATGTCTGGTTGGATTCATTGTAAGCACCCACAGCATGTGCGCTTAAGAATCCACTGTAATTTTTTCCAATTTTTGCAGATATGGCGTCTGAACCCTCTTTTGTCTCATTTACGCAATTTCCATATATACCTGTACCATAAACTTCTGAATTTCCTGTTGTGGGATCTGTATAGGATCCATTAAAAACAATAGTGCCTCCTAAAATAAATTCCCTCACATTTTTTAAGGTGAGGTCATACATGTATCTGGAAAGAACATTGTATCTATGGACCATAACTATATCCACATTTTTAAGAGATAGCGCCGATCCATCTATACGGGAATAGGGGCTTGGTTGAATGAATACTCCATTAATATCAACCGTTCTGGCATTTTCAATCAATATGGGCTCAGAGATATCTCTTTCAACAAGGAAGTTGGTGAAAATCACCCTGTTTGCGTCACTAACTGATACGGCAGAATCAATCATGCCAACATATTCTGCAGGAGCAAGGTGATCCATTGCATTTATCCAGTTTTGAATTGCCTCGTATGCTTCATACGGAGGAAGCAGTATACCCCAATCCCATGTCCAGCCACCATTCTCAATTTTCTTTTCCAATGAGACATATTTTCCGAAAATTACAGTTCCTCCGAAATTATTTATTGTAACTGTAGCCCTTCTAAACCCTGTTATAATAACAGTTATATTTTCTTTTATATTGCTCAATGAAATGAAGCAACCGTCCCTAGGAATCTTATGGGGGTAGCCCGAGTCATCTAGATAGTCAAAAGGTGCTATTATGTACCATATATCCCGATCATATATTTTTTTCTTGTCAATTTCAACATTGAACTCCCATCCACCCGCACTGTATTTAAACACACCGAATTTATTTCTCTCATAAAATTCATTTAGTTCGGAGAGTGATTTAAATGAAATCCCAACATCAACAATGGGCATATCTGCACTAACTGGATGAAGCACAACCAAAATGTTGCTGAATAAAATAATGAAAGAATAAAATAAGGCCTTATGTTTGTTCATTTTCATTGGGCATACCTCTCTTGCTTCTTTTGTGCATTATTATTACAGCAGATATCACTACTACAACTACCAGTGCTGTTCCAGCAACAATTAACCACATGGTTACCGTGTTCCCTTCGGGAAATCCGCTTGTAGATGATGACGTGCTTTGGGGATTTTTCTTCACATAGAATGTGTAATTCGTTTTAAGTGGTGTTGCCCTAGTGCCATCATTTGAACCCCATCCACCTCCGAAAAGATAAGCTTCAAAAATGAAAGTTATATTATGTATACCTAATCTAACATCCTTTGGGATTTTGATCTCTAGGGAATCTAGCCATACGGTAGAGTTTTCCCATATTATATTCAAACCCCCATTGTTGCTCCACTCTTTAATATGAAAATCCTTCTCCCAATCAACCTTCCAGTCCATCTCAACTATAGCAATACCCTTCGGCTCTGAACCTGGAGATAAATTCGGTTTAATTTTACTGTGGATTTTCACATCCACCCAAAAGCTTCCACCCGGATACATCTTCGGCCTGGGCCAGCCGGATTCGTTGACAAGTACTATCCGTGCTTCAATATAATCCTCAGCATGATACACCTTTGCCTGCACCTCTGAAGGAAAGAAACTTAGGGAGAGTATGAATATGGCTGCCACCATGGCTTGGATTTTCATCGGGCATCACACTCCTGCAATCCATTGCGCCAGCAACCAGATTATGCCTCCAACAGCCATCGCTATGATTATTGTGCCTATCAACGCATACATTATCTTTTCCTTCAGTTCCTCCCTTCTCTGCGGGTTCGCCATGTGATACTCTATCCCTATCCAGAGCCACATCACCGCTATGATTACGCCTCCAATCACTCCCAGGATCAACTGTATCCTGTGTGCCACCCCGCTTAAATACTCAGAGCCATTGGTGGAGTTCGCCCCTATCTCCTTAATCACAGCGTGTCCATTGGCATCCACAGATATAACACCCTGCGGTAATGCACTCATAGCCACAACTCCCACTAAAAATATAAAGATTATATTATGCCTTATCATTGTTTTCACCTCCTTTTGATGTGTCAACTTTCTCAAAATTTGCATTTTTAGAGACTATGAACACCCTTACATTTCCTTCACCGTCTCTCTCCTTTGTAAACACACCCTCTGCAATACCAAAATCAAGTACAAAGGCAATCCTATTTGGATCTTCAGAGAGCTTTTTGCTTATGTCTTTAATTACCAGTTCAATCTTCTCCCCATCGTGTTCCTGGACATATTCTTTGAGTGCGTTGAGTATCTCCATCTCCTTCTCGCTCAACCCTTCTTCTTCCTTCGCCTCACCACCGCCTTTCTTCCTTTTCATCAGCATTAGCAACACCACAACCAGAGCCGCTATCAGCACTCCAAAGAACAGCAACGGTATGAGCAAGCCCATGATGTCCCTGCTCTCTGGCTTCGGCGATGGTGATGGTGTGCTACCACCACCCGTGGATGCGGCGGGATTGACCGTGAGAACCCACATCTTCCTTACCTCATGCACTCCATCGCTCACCACGAGAATCAATGTGTGATTGCCCTCGGTGAGATTTATCTTCAGATACTGCCCGTAGCCAACCGTCTTGTTGTCCAGAATCCAAGTGTAGTTCAATGTGTCTCCCTTCACATCAACCGCTTCGGCGTAGAAGGTCGCCACCTGCCCTGCCGTTATGTTCTCTGGCACATCCACCTTGGTTATCACAGGAGGATAGTTGTAATCTGCCGTGATGCTCACACTCGCATCCCTGTGGTTCCCTGCATCATCATAGGCCTGCACCACTATCAGATAAGTGTAATTGTCA
Source organism: DHVE2 group archaeon (assembly GCA_026986135.1). GTDB lineage: Archaea > Thermoplasmatota > Thermoplasmata > Thermoplasmatales > Aciduliprofundaceae > JAADDK01. Next base: position 147 of record JALSPD010000050.1, on the reverse strand, counting down.
TCCAGCACCAGCGTTATGCTGGTGTTCGTGGTGTTAAACTTCTTCCACAGCTCCATCGCTCTCCCTGTCTCCTCACGATATACCAGCACGATGTAGTAGCGAATTCCCGTGTTATCCTGCGCAGTCCAGTTGAGCGTGTAGTTCAGA
>JALSPD010000049.1 GCA_026986135.1 DHVE2 group archaeon | reverse complement strand
CGTGTGCTTCTTGAGCCAATTCAGAAGGTCTATGTGAATGTCCCCACTGAGCTTGTGGGTGCTGTTACAAGGGAAATTCAGCAGAGGAGAGGAGTTATAGTGGATATGGAGCAGGAAGAGTATCAGACTATAATCCATGCTAAGGCACCCGTTGCGGAGATGTTCGGCTTTGCGTCAGCCATAAGAAGTGCTACTGGCGGACGTGTGCTCTGGAGCACTGAGAATGCAGGATACGAAAGAGTGCCCAGAGAGTTGCAGCCACAGATAGTGCGTAAAATAAGGGAAAGGAAGGGTCTCAAACCAGAGCCTTACGACGAGGCTTATTATGCGGGTCTGTGATATAGGGGAATTTGATACCCTTATTTTTTACCGTTTTACCCTCTGATTTTTGCACTGATTTCTACCAGATTTCCATAATTTTTAGTATGGAACAGCTACGGGATGGATGCAGAAAAACAAAAGCATTTATATACCATGAGGATATGTGGTTGAGAAAACGGCAAAGGAGGTAATCAAAATGGCAGAAAAGGAACATCTAAATATCGTGTTCATCGGACATGTGGACCATGGCAAGTCAACCACCGTGGGCCGACTGCTCTACGAGCATGGAGAGATAGACCAGAGAATAATAGAGGCCTACAGGAAGGAAGCAGAGGAGAAGGGAAAGGCAACATTTGAGTTTGCGTGGGTAATGGATCGCCTGAAGGAAGAGAGGGAGAGAGGAGTGACCATTGATGTTGCTCACCGCAAATTCGTGACGGATAAGTACTACTTTACCATAATTGACGCTCCAGGACACAGGGATTTTGTTAAGAACATGATCACTGGAACTTCCCAGGCAGATGCAGCAATTCTCATTGTGGCTGCACCTGAGGGTGTGATGGAGCAGACCAAGGAGCACCTGTTCCTTGCAAAGACTCTGGGTGTTCCTCAGCTCATAGTGGCTGTTAACAAGATGGACGCAACCAAGCCACCTTACAGCGAGGACAGGTTCAAGGAGGTTAAGGCTGAGGTTGAGAAGCTTCTCAAGATGCTTGGATGGAAGGATGTGCCCATCATACCAATCAGCGGTTACAAGGGCGACAATGTGATGAAGCCTAGCGAGAACATGCCATGGTGGAAGGGAACTGAATTCAAGGGCAAGAAGGTAGTAACGCTTCTTGATGCTTTGAACAGCCTTGAGGTGCCACCCAAGCCCATAGACAAGCCACTTCGCATACCTGTTCAGGACGTTTACAGCATCACAGGTATAGGAACCGTGCCTGTGGGCAGGGTTGAGACGGGTGTGCTTCGTGTGGGTGACAAGGTTACCTTCATGCCAGCGAATGTCAGTGGAGAGGTTAAGAGTATAGAGATGCACCACCAGCCAATGAAGGAGGCCAAGCCTGGTGATAACATAGGATTCAATGTTAGAGGTGTTGGTAAGAAGGATATACGCCGTGGTGATGTTGCAGGACACACCGACAATCCGCCAACTGTGGCCAAGACCTTCACCGCTCAGATTGTGGTACTTAACCATCCCAGCGTGATCGCTCCAGGATACACTCCTGTATTCCATGCGCACACTGCCCAGGTGGCTTGCACCTTTGAGGAGATAATAAAGACTCTTGATCCTCGCACTGGCGCAGCCAAGCAGGAGCATCCAGACTTCATAAAGACTGGAGATATTGCAGTGGTTAAGATACGCCCCACCAGGCCTATGGTTATTGAGCCTGTGAAGGAGATACCTCAGCTGGGCCGCTTCGCAATACGCGATATGGGCCAGACAGTGGCCGCTGGCCAGTGCATTGAGGTAGAGAAGAAACAGATGTAATCCCCATTTTTCTCTTTATTTGGGTGATTTTTATGGCTGTGTACAGGGCCCGGATTAAACTCAGCGGCACAGACCACAAAAAGGTTGATGAGGTTTGCACACAGATAAAGAAGATAGCTGAGAGAACCGGTGTTGAGATGCATGGGCCTATACCCCTACCTACAAAGCGGCTCGTTGTTCCTGTGAGGAAGGCCCCAGACGGTGAGGGTAGTGAGACCTGGGAGCGGTGGGAGATGAGGATACACAAGCGTCTCATTGACATAGACGCTGATGAGCGCGCACTTAGGCAGCTCATGCGCATCCAGATACCTGATGGAATCCACATAGAGATTGAGCTCAAATCCTGAGTGATTGAAAATATTTTATATTCACCCTGCCTTTTACCCATATGGATCCTGAGATAAGAGAAAAGATTCTTGAATTTCAGAGAAATGAGATAACAGAGCATTATGTTTATCGGGAACTTGCAAAGAGATCCAAAAACAATGCTGATATTCTAAATAAAATTGCAGATGATGAGTTGAGACATTACAAATTCTGGAGGGCTTTTACCGAGGAGGATGTTGAGCCAGATAGAAGAAAAATAAGAAAATACCTGTTTATAGCCAGAATTTTTGGAGTGACCTTTGCCATAAAGATGATGGAAATGGGTGAGGGTGAGGCTCAGGAGGCATACGGGGCAATGCGGGGCAAAATAAAGGGTGTGGATGCGATAATTGCTGATGAGGTGGAGCACGAGAGGGCTCTTATTGCCATGATAAAAGAGGAGAAGATTGACTATGTGGGCTCAATGGTACTCGGTCTGAACGATGCGCTTGTTGAACTCACAGGAGCGCTGGCTGGCTTATCTTTTGCTCTTCAAAACACGCGCCTTATTGGTATTGTTGGCCTTATAACAGGACTTGCAGCCGCCATGTCCATGGCCTCATCTGAGTACCTTTCAAGGAAATCCGAGAAATTTGACAGGCCTGGGAAGGCAGCCGCTTACACAGGTCTTGCCTACTTCCTAACAGTTATGCTTCTAATAGCGCCTTACTTCATATTCAACCATTACTATGTTGCTCTTGCAGGCACACTTATCGGTGGTCTGTTTGCAATATTCATATTTACATTCTTTGTGTCGGTGGTTCAGGAACTCCCATTTAAAAGGCTATTTGCTGAGATGGCTGCGTTGAGTTTTGGTATAGCGGCAATATCCTTCCTTATAGGGGTTATAATACGAACCTTCTTTGGGGTGGAAATCTAACTTATATTCATTTTTTCAGTCCAAAATAGTGTTTGATTCCACTGACCACCTTTATTTTTCCACCTTTGGTTAGACTAATTACCTCCATTACCTTTAGATATACTTTATCTTCAGGGGCAATCCACACGAAACCATCGTGATATGCATGTATTTTCCCATCTTCAAAGTAGAAAAACACATCTAAGAGTGGCTTTGTTTTTCCATCAATGGGGTATATGTTTCCACGATAGATGGGGCTGTGGTGTGATACCATGCTTATAACATCAGCCTTGGGAAACATGTTCTTTATTCTTGCTTTTTCCTCCTTGGTGAGATTCACTTTACCCATCCATGCCACCAGCGGGCGCGGCGGGATTCGAACCCGCGACCTGCAGCTTAGGAGGCTGCCGCCATATCCTGGCTAGGCCACGCGCCCGTTTTGAGGATATTTTCCAATTATATAACCTTTTTCAAACAGTGGTTAAAGTGGAATGCAATGTCATGGGAAAAGCTTAAATAGAAAATACATAATACTTATACATACCTATCGGTGTTATGTATGAAGAGGGTGAAGGAAAAAATAAGCAGGGAGATGCGCTCCGGCATATACACACTCATCATACTCCATGTCATAGACATTCTTGGGGAAACATACGGGTACGAGATTCAGAAATATGTTGAGGAAAAAACAGAGGGTTTCATAAAACTGAAGGATGCCACGGTGTATCCGGTGCTTAGATATCTCGTGAAGAAGAGAGTGCTCCATGCCTACTGGACCGAGCCGGATAGAGGTGTTCCCAGGAAATATTATTCTCTTACCGAGGAGGGAAGAAAAATGTTGAAGGACCT
>JALSPD010000048.1 GCA_026986135.1 DHVE2 group archaeon | reverse complement strand
TTTGGAACAAGAGTTATATTATCCTTATCTGCATACATAAGAGCATCAAGTACATCTTCACCGTTAAAATACGCTTTAACAGGAGCATAAGTATGTATCTCCACAGGAACCTCTTCTGTGGTGTCTATGGCAATCCAGTCTAGCTTATGATAGTCAAGCCAACCTACAGCAATCTCGAGAGGTTGACTCGCATTTTGAATATATGGATCCAAGACAAAAGCATCTGTGTACCATAAAGCCCTTGGAACAAAGTGAGAAATATTTGTCCATGTTCCGTTTTTGTTGTGTATAGCTACAATTAGACCTTTTTCAGTATCTGTTTCAGGGAAAGATACTGGATTTATACCACCAGGATTTGGTTTAACATCTGATTTTATTAAAAGCTTTACATGACCGGATGATATGTTTCCGAAATTTGCAATAATGAAATCTCCGGAATTTCCTTCCATACCATTATCATCTGGATACGAAATCTCAGATAAAACACTATTTCCGTTCTGGTCTTCACAAGATATGGGCGGTATAGGATCAGAATATGTGATGATATGTTTATCGGTGGTTAACGCAATATCGACATTTTCAGGATGATCCACAGTCATTAGTTTTACACTATCGAGCTTGGTTCTTTCTCTTTCAAATTCAGAAATCTGGAAGGAATACTTTCCGTTTTCTGGAGTTACTGAATTCTCCACTTTCATATAGTCTGTTATTGTTTTATTTTTTGTTAGTTCGGAACCTATAAGAATAGTGTTATCTTTTGCATAACCTGTACCGTTCCATGTAGAGAGGTATGGGCAGCCTATACCTCCACCCCCAATACCGCCACCCCCACCACCTGCAGTACCTTCGCTTTTTCCGTTGTTTATTACGGTGATAGTTATGCTTTTACTGTCACTCCATCCCCCGTAATAATTGTCAGTATATGCTTTCGCAATTATTGTATATTTTCTACTCGAACCTTGGGGAATTCCTGGATAATATGTATGACTAAAAGAATAGTATTGGTTTGAACTATATCTATAAACAGAAGAGGTGTGTCCATCCCCCCAGTCAATATATAAATGTATGGGTATACCATTTCCTGCTACGCCCCTTACAATGAGAGATGGAGATACATGATATACCTCATTTGATAATGTATAATCTTTTGTGTAGAAGGTGTTTTTTGGCGCAGAAGGATTTATATTTTCTGTATATGCATTTAGAAGTGATATAGAGCCTTTTTTGATGGTAATATTAACAGAGGCTTCTGCACCATCTTTTGTAGAAGAAGGATACTCAGAGGTGGAAGTATATCCATCCCAAAATCCCATAATATTTTTTGCAGATATTTGGAGTGTATATGTATTTTCTTCTCCAATAGGTATTTTCCACTCTATTACCGTTGAGATATCATAAAATGCATACCCATATTTAGAGGTATCATATGCAATAAGCTCACCATGAACCACTTTATCTATCTCATAGGTGGTTTCTTCAAACGATTCCCATGCGGTTCCACTTCCAGTAATCCCTGTTTTATCCAATACTGGCTTAGGTGCAAGCTCACTCTCTATAAAATCAGCAGCAGACAGAGCTAAACCCGCCTCAGGATTAATATATCCAATAACCTGTTCTGCCGCAAACTTTGCGGTATCTCTCAAGACATCATTAACACCACTTCCCGGAAGTGTTGTGCCCGTAACATTCACCCCTGAATTATACGAGGTCTGGAAATCCAGATGCACATCTGAAGGAACATTACTCTGAGATGCGGAGAGCCTGATTTTATATGGTTTGTCAAGAGTGTGTACTGTCATCCCACCTGTATCTGCATAATATTCATTCACTTTAGAATATCCTACTGCACTAACATATATTGTAACCACATTATTACCCGTTCCTACATTGTTTGTAACAGATTGGACACATACGGACAACACCATCCAGTTGTCCATATAAGAATCGTTTGCAGAAGAGAATGCTACAGTGCTATTTACATATAGTTTATATGGCTCTGAATGCTCTGGATGCTGATACCAGACAGTTACAGATGTTCCAAGGGCACTTGTACTAAACATGACCACGACTGCAAGAATGGATATCATCTTATATCCTTTCATGCTCCTCATGCTCCTTCACCCCCTATGTTTATATCCACGACCGCATCAATATTTTGAGAAAGCCCCAGAATAGTTGCTTTCAGCCTCAAACTGTAAGGATGGCCATAATCAAAGATATCCCATTCATCTTCTGAAGTAGCAGAGAAATCGGTGCTATTAACATAAAATCCTGTTGCAGAATCATTTATCCCAAGACCTTCATATGGATATGACTCTCGGTCATTTGCATATGTAACATTTATTCCTGTGCTGAAAGAATCAAAAAAATCATGATGAATATTATTGCTAGAATTGAGGCGTATGGCCTCAAATCTGAATGCCTTTGGTTTAAGATTGGATGGCAGATGAACAACGGCGTGGGTTCCAATACTTACTCTCGTCTCCTCATCAATACCAGCAAGATCGCACCATGCACTGTATATGGTTACTGTAAAGTTCAAATATCCGCTACCATTGTTTATTTCAGTTATTGCAGTTATGTTCTTTTTGTAAACCACACCTTGGCTTCCGTTCTTTGGGTTTTCGGGAAATGGTGGATACGGGATGGTTGTGTTGTTATATCCTTTCTCAATATAGAGATGGACAGGAGTCTCTGGTCCTGTAATGGATGATGAGACATTGCTAGAAACGCTCTCTCTCAAACCCAGATAGGCTCCCGATGCACCGATAACTGTTATCGCAACTATTATAGCAAGTAATTTTGGATTGGGGTGCATGTACCTACAAGAGTGTGCATATATATATCTTTTGTCTGTTGCATTTATAATGTGCTCAATTAAATTTCTGCATCCCTTAGTTTGCCGATCTTTTGCTCTCTATTTATGTACAATAAAAGCATTTAATCATGTTAGAAAAATTCATATATAACTAATGTAATATGGCTAACATGTCATCAAAAAATAATATTATGATCTTTCTGGCGGGTGGGTATCTAGTTTTTTCTTTCTTATTTTTGTTATATCTTCTTTCATCACCTGATACTACCTCTATTCCAACATTATTCCTTTTTATCCTTCTAATCCCGTCCATATCAATGTTCTTCAGCAATATAAAAGAAAAAAAGGAATTCTCCGAAAATCTTCTGTTAATGGTGTTTTTCATCTATGTACTAGAATTGCCCCCATTCCTTTTTGCTCTGAATCCGGTATGGAGGGCAAGACTGGTTATGGCTCATGTGTCTCAAGATTATACAATATATTTTTCATTCCTAGCTCTTTTGTTTTCTATGATGTATGTTATCTCAGAAAACATTTCTTCAGGGAAAAAAGCATTTTCTAATATCCTCCGCCCCTCAGTTAGCGACGAAAACAGGATAGCTTTCGGGATAAGTATGTTTTTCTTTATAATCGGTTCTGCACTTTTGCTCCTTTCCTTTAGAGCAACAGATGGGGGTATAGCAGCCATTTTTCAGCTCATTTTATACACATATTTTGCCTATATTTTAGTTGGAGTATATCTCAAAGAAGGCCTTCACAGCGCTCTTCTTTTATCTGCCTCTTTCGTTTCGACGCTTATTTATTTTGAATTTTCAGGGATATACCGTGTACCGGAATATGAAACTTTGTGGATTTTACCCTTTGTCATTGGCGGCTTATGGGTGCTTGTTGATAGATTGAAAGAGCTGCGCAGAGCATCCTCTGCTAGCACTATAAAGAAAGAAATTTTACATTTAAAATAGTTTTATATACTATGAAATCTCACCATCTCTTAAATTTAATATTTATTATTAATTTATGCCCCTTCATTTTTCCAAACCCTTATATCTCCCGTCATTTTAGGCGCTCCCAT
>JALSPD010000047.1 GCA_026986135.1 DHVE2 group archaeon | reverse complement strand
TGAGGTTCTGAAAAGAATAGACAAGGAAAAGGTGAAGATAATAGACAAAAGAAAGAGAGAAAACCTTAAAATATCAGGAGGTGATAGATGAAGTATGGAAGTAGGAGTTGAAGTAAAAAATATAAAGGAACTGGTTGAACACCGGGCTAAGGACTATAGTGCGATAGTGATTGCATTAAAGATTCAGAACAATCTCCGGAGAAAATCTACTGGTAAAGAAAGCACAGAGATTATAAGAGAATGGAGAGATAAAAGATGATACTTGACACTTCTGTGATAGCAAAGTGGTTCCTTGAAGAAACAGATACGGAAATTGCACTACTCATTAGGGATGATTATGTTAGTGGTAAGATTGATATAGAAATACCAGATTTGCTGCTTTACGAACTTGCGAATGTATTGAGATATAAAGGATTCAGTGCCAAAGAAATAGGGGATGCGATAAAATCAATATTTTCTATGGATTTTCTTATAATCACACCAACAGAAACTCTAATGCGGATGGCTGCTGAAATAAGTAAGATGTGCAATATAACAATATACGATGCTGTTTATGTGGCCGTTGGAAAATCCTTTGGCACACAGATAATAACTGCTGATAAAAAACTTTATGAAAATGCGAAACAGTATAATGTAATTTTGCTCTCTCAGTATGAAGTCCACTAATAATCATTTTTATTATTTCATCTTGCAGAACGATATTAACTCTTATGGCCTATCTAACCTCTTTGAGTACCAGCACAATTTATACATAACGCAGGCAGACACAGACCATGATGGCATCGCAGACGGAGAGGAGTATCACTACTGGCAAAATCGCCTGAAGGAATCCTATCCGAATTGGGATGACAATACGATAAACACCACGGCCATCTCTTACTGCCTCAACCCTGATGTGGATAACGATTCCATCCCCGACGGGAAGGAAATCCACGGTTATAAGGTGAAGATAATCACTGGGTGGAGCAACGGGGAGCCGAGAAGCAGGATGCGTTTTATCTCTCCTTCTGAACTTGACCCGCTCACACCATACACCAATGCTATGGGGGCATATCTGGACACTGACAGAGATGGCATACCGGATGTGGTTGAATCGTGGTTCTCCAATTCTTCCATAGTTACGAGTTATGAATACAAGGAGAAGTTCATAAACAAATTCGGCTCTGTACTGTTTAACCAGTATTCATGGGTAATATGATACCACAGGGCAATAGAGAAAAAGCAGGAATAAGAGCACAAGACTCGTTGCTCAAATTAAGTTTATCACAATGGTTTGATTACTTATCCCTCCCTCAAATTGTAAAACGCTCTCTGCACAACCTCGCTCATCGCTGGATGGATGTGCATCGCTCTGTACATTGCTCCTGCCTGCTCCCGCGTGTACATGAGGTTGATTATCTCCTGTATTAGCACAGAGGCCTGGGGACCAACAATTGTCGCACCCAGTATTCTGTAGGTGTCTCTGTCAAGGATGACCTTGACGAAGTAATCCTTCAGGCGCATTGCCTCGCCCATCGCTGTGTTTTCATATCTGTATTCTCCAATGAGGATATCGTACTTTTTCCTTGCCTCCTCTTCCTTCATTCCCACCCCAGCCACCTGGGGATGGGTGAATATTGCATGAGGAACCGCATGGTAATCCACGGGTACATTGGCGTTTTTGAAGGCGTTGTAGTACACAATCTCGCTCTCGTAATTTGCCACATGCTTGAACAGGTACTTTCCGTTTGCATCTCCACATGCCCATATGTTATCTCCTGCTCGCAGGTACTCATCCGTCACTATCCATCCCTTATTTGTTTTCACACCCGTCTTCTCAAACTGTGTTTCCTTCCATGGAGCTCTCCCGGTGGCAACCATGATTTCGTCTGCCCTTATCTCAACAGTTTCTCCGTCCCTGTTTTCAGCTATAACAATCTTCTTCCCCATGGATTTTCGCACCTCTTTTGCCTTGTATCCTAGATGGAAGTTCATTATTGAGGATAGCTCCCGGCGAACGATCTCACGGGCCTCTTTCTCCTCTGTCATTATTATGTCCGGGAGCATTTCAATAACATGCACCTCCGTTCCGAACCTTGCCATGAAATGTCCGAGTTCAAGGGCCACATATCCACCGCCTATGATTGCTATGCTCTTTGGCAGCTTTTTTAGGGAGTAGAAGAATTCGCGGTTGGTTATGTATCCAACATCTTCAAGACCCTGTATTGGCGGTATGAACGGCTTTGACCCGTTGCACAGCAGTATCTTTTCTCCGCGTATCTCCTTGCCACCCACATCAATTTCATGATCTCCAACAAAAACACCTGTGGTTTCGTAGTAATCAAGACGGGGATGATTTCTTAAACTCTGTGCAATCATCCTGCTCTCCCTATCCACATCCTCCTGAACCCTTCTGAGCAGGGAGTTTCCATCAACGCCCCGTATTTTTGCATCAATGTAAAATTCTCCAGCTCTCTCTATGTCCGCTATCAATTCCGCGGGATACGCGAGCATCTTGCTGGGTATGCAGCCCCTCGTGAGGCATATTCCCCCCGCCTTTTCATTCTCAATCACGGCAACCTTGAGTTTGGGATTGTTCAGCAATGCAGAAACTATGTTCATCGCACTGCCTGTGCCAAATGCCACTATGTCGTACTCCTTCATCTCACCACCTCCCTTAACCACATGTCTGGGGTGTATTTATCAATTGTTCAACATTTTTGACCATTGGTCTATGAAGGCGAAGGTGTTTTATACCGCGGATTGAATGTCCGGGCATGGAGAGAAGAAAAGCAGTTCTGATAATTCTTGATGGCGTTGGAGATAGGGCAAACAGGAATCTTGATAACATGACTCCGCTCCAGTACGCAAACACTCCAAATCTTGATAGAATAGCCAGGGAGAGTGTGGTTGGACTCATGGACCCAATTTCTCCGGGGATACGGGCAGGGAGCGATACCTCGCATCTCAACATCCTTGGATACGATCCGTACGAGTATTACACCGGACGCGGACCCTTTGAGGCGGCCGGGCTTGATATGGACCTGATGCCTGGTGACATTGCTTTCCGCTGCAATTTTGCCACTGTTAATGATGATCTTGTTGTCGTGGATAGGAGGGCTGGGCGCATAAAGGAAGGTACGGAGGAACTGCTGAAGGACCTGAATGGAATATGGATTGAAGATGTTCAGATTTTCATAAAGCCGGGTGTGGAGCATCGTGCAGCTCTTGTTCTGCGAGGCCCGGGGTTGAGTCCTGCTGTTAGCGATGTGGACCCCCATGATACGGGTGTTAAGATACACGAGGCAAAACCACTTGAAAAGGGTGCTGAAAAAACAGCGAGAATACTTAATAAGTTCGTGCTTCTCGCTTATGATAAGTTGAAGAATCATCCGATAAACAAATCCCGCGAGGAGCGGGGCCTAAAACCTGCAAACATAATACTGCCCCGCGGGGCCGGGATGGTCCCACACCTAAGGAATTTTGAGGAGATGCATGGTTTGAAGGCGGCCTGTGTGGTTGGCACACCCCTGATACGGGGTATATGCAAAATTGCTGGAATTGAGCCAATAGAAGTTGAGGGTGCCACAGGTGGCTACGACACCGATATGATTGCAAAGATGAACGCGGTTCTGGAGAATCTTGAGAGGTATGATTTCATTCTGGTCAACATAAAGGCGCCAGATCTTGCAGGGCATGATATGGATCCCCGCAGGAAGGTGGAGGTTATTGAAAGAGTGGATCATGCGGTTGGTTACCTCATGGATAACTTGCCGGAAGAAACAGTGCTCGTGGTTACTGCTGATCATTCAACCCCCTGCACTGTTGGGGATCACAGCGGAGATCCGGTGCCCATCATGATACATGCCCCAGATTCCAGAAGGGAGGGTTCAGAATTCAACGAAATCTCCGTCACAACAGGTTCGTTGAGAATTCGTGCCTCGGATATGATGAATCTTATACTGAATCACACAAACCGCGCAGAAAAATTTGGAGCGTGAAAAGTTATTCACGGAGCACGGCGATGAATATTGCCACAGTGGCCACGAGAATGCTCAGTCCAAGACCTGTCTCTGAGAACTCCGGCACGCTTGACACGGTGAAATCCCTTCTTTCACTTCCCAGGTCATTGTTGGGGGTGAAGGTCTGGGTTGCATCACCCACTGAAATCTCAAAGGTTGTGGTGTTACTGTACTTGTTCTGCAGGGTTCCGAGGTTTAGCATGTAGAACCCATGCTCGTCCGTTGTTGTGTATATCTCATCTCCATTTGCCGTGTTTCTTATCTTAACAGTCACGCCCATAAGGGGATTGCCCGAGTCATCATGCGCATATCCCCATACGATGTACGCATTTGGCTGGTTGTTTGCCTCGCTCTTGCTCTTCAGCTTTGAGTTTGAAATTTCAATGAAGTAAATCATCGCCTCGTAGAAGTCGGTGATGTATGTCCTTATTTTTGATGTTGATGGGTGGAATCCATCCCCATAGAGTGTGTATGTTGGCTCCATTTCAACAGCAATTCCTATTTTATTAAGCTTTCCGTAAACCCAGTCACTTGAACCGCCAGGTGCAGAGTATCCTATAACCTCATCCGGTCTTCCGTAGGAGAAATGGCTGCTTGCATCGCCATCTATTTTTGTTCTCAATGCCATATGCCTTGCAAAATCCCTGAAGAATGCACCGTGCGGTGGGTTCTGAGAGGTGTAGAACCATGGTATCAGTATTGCTGCGGAGAAGCTGTGAAGCACACACTGTGCGTCTATGCTGTAATTCTCTATGAAATCCCTCTCTGCCCGAACCTCCGGCTCGCTGAATGGCGCAGGACCGTGGTAGTCTGGGTCGCTCGGATTATCATTGCCGTTGCTCCAGTACCAGTCCCAGTTCCTCTCCGGGTCCACTCCCTCTCCCGTGGCATCCCATAGATTATCTATGTCAAGGGTACCGTTTCCATTCAAATCCCTTGCGTTTTTCCTCCAGCCGCCTGGTCCCCAGTCCCCGCTCAGGTTGCTGGGGTTTCCGTTGCCGTCCACTATATATCCATCTGCGTTGCTCAGGGGGGTAATGTATATTTCGTAGTGGTTTACTATCCAGTGTATGGTGTCGTTGGTGTAGTATCCTTTAACAAGAGCGTTTATGAGGTACATCATGAATGCGGGGTCAATCCATTCCCTTGCGTGGTGCCAGTGTATATACACCCTTGCCTCGTTGCTTTCATTCACCGTGGGGTTATCTGATATTTTAATTGTCCATAGCGGTTTTGGCCAGTCATAGCGGCCCGTTTTAGGGTCCCAGCCCCATGTGTGCCCGATGCTGAAAACCCTCGCTATATCTGGATGGTCCTTCGCAATCTGGTGCAGTGTATGATTTATTTCCTGAAAGGAAGGATAGTGGTCAGGGGTGTAGTAATCCTTCAGTTCCACGCTTCTCGCATCTTTGGTGCTTGATGGGGCTGGAATAATAACGAGAAAGGATATCAGAATGGCGAGTACGGCTACACGAGATAGCATGGATGGGAAAATGAAGCATCCGTAATATATCTTTCCTCATACTGTGCTAAGTTCAAATATGAGGAAATACACAGAGAACAGTGCGAGAAATATGCCGTAGTACCTCTGCAGATTTCTGCTTGAGGTTTTTATTGCTATTCTCGCACCCAAATATGTTGCGGGAAGAACTCCTAGAGAGAGGAGCAATGTGATGAGGGGATCCACATGTTCGAGATACCAGTGTATCAGTACTGCGGGAAGAACTCCAAGAAGAACAATTGCCAGAGAGGTGCCCACCGCTTTTTTCATATTCATACCCAGAATCAAAAGCACCGGAACAACGAGAAATCCGCCACCGTTTGCCAGAAGTCCTGAGAGAAATCCAATTAAAAATCCTGCAATATAAAATGAATATTGTGGCCACCTGCGTGCTTCTATCTCCTCCTTGATTAACAATCTTATTGAGACATAGAGCAGAAATGCGGCCGTTAAGAACATGAGTATTTTTCCACTTATCACCGCGGTCATAAAGGCACCCAATACAGTGCCGGGGATCATGGTAATGAGAATCTTCCATGTTGTTTTCCATTCAATCAGTTTCTCCTTTCCGTACTTCCAGACGCCAACGCTTGATGAGATCAGTGTCATTGGAAGGGGACTTCCAAGGGCGATGAGCGGAGGAACATTGAATATTATCCTCAGCATTGGAGTGCTTATTGAACTCCCACCAAATCCAAACATTCCTGAGAGAAGGCCAATCACAATTCCAGTGCAAATATATCCTAAATACAGGACTATATTCACATGGTTGGATTGCGGAGAGACACAAATATTTTATGGTCCAGATTATGAAAGAATGTATGCTATCTTAACCTCCAGTGATATCTAAACCACTTATGGCTCTTTGCACAAAATTTTATATAGATACCACACAATTACCCCGCTGTAATATGGAAGGGAAGGACGATTTCATAAATACCCTTCGGGGGAAGCAAGCACCCGCGCCACCTCCCGTATTCAAAAAAAGAAGTGAATCTTTCAGATGGATGGTAGTTGCGCTTATAGGCATATTTGTTATTTTCGTGGGTGCCATATGGGTAAGCATGGCCAGCTGGAGCCCCCCACCAAACTCTGCAGATTATTCCAGCTATCAGGATTATGCAAAGGATCTGAGAGCATGGAAAAATTTCACAAAAAGCGGGAATCTTTATGGTCGCATTGTTATGGAGATCGGTGCATTTGCTTTGACAATGGGTGGTTTTCTTGGATATATTGACTCAACTGTGGATCCGGAGGAAAAGAAATACATGATAATAATAGGGATTTTTGGCCTTATTGCCCTCATCTTGTTGAGCGTGGGTATTACCGAGATATCTCCCTATGTGGGCACCTAATTTTTCCTTCTTGGAAATTGAGGGGGTGCGTAAACCTCACCAGGATGGGTTTTCACCAGGTATCTTCTGGTTATTATGCTGTCAAGATTCTGGTATATCCTGTAAGCGTATATGCCGACGATTATTACCCCCGTTATAAATCCAAGTATAGTTATTATTTTCATTCTGTCTCTGGCGTTATCGTAATCTCTCGCTTCATAAACATCCTTGGTATTTTTGGCAATAAAGAAGAGAATTAAATCAACTACGGAGAATGCAAAACCAATCAATCCGTATGGGTAGAAAAACATTCCAAATATAATATTAAGACCTGCAACAACAAGCGAAAGATACGCTACAAACATAATGTCCTCTCCCAGATCCTCCATAGACATTATATGATTATGCTTATGCATGTATTAAAAACTTTCTCCATTGCAAAACCGGTGCCAGTATTTCATACCAGCACGGTGTATTTCCTTTATATATTCATTGAACTCATCTGATATATCCTTAATCCCCATCCTCATTTCAGCCATATTCTTTAGGCATCCACTTATAGAGATATGAATTCTATCTCTTATTTTTTTGAATCCGTCAAGAGCCTCTTCAAAAAGAGTCTCTGCCGCTTTGTAATCTCCTTTTTTAAGTTCAATTAAGCCCTCAGTAAAATGTATTTTTGGTAAAATTCTCGGATCATGAAGTTTTTCTGACAAACTTCTTGCCATATTCAACATACTTTTTGCCACAATATGATTTTCTTCATATGAAAATGCAAGGGCCATTGAAATATATGATTCCACCATGCAGTCCATATTCTCGGTTTTTCGGGCAATTTCAAGGGCGTAGGTTAGCCAGTACATACCATCTGGATATTTACCCGCGTAGATGTAAGAATCCCCGATTGCCTGACATGCGTAGCAGAGTCCCCACATATCCCCCAAGCTCTCAAATATCTCTTTTCCTTTGAAGAAATGCTCTACCGCATCTTTGAAATTGCCCATATATGCATACACATTCCCCATGCTAAAATAGGCCACAGCAAGAGAATCCATAGATTCTATTCTTGTATATATATTCACAGCTTCCTGAAAATAATGAAGTGCCTCATCAAATAATCCAAGTTTTGTGTAGGCAATTCCAAGGTTTGAGTATGTCTGGGCAAGTCCCTTTGTGTTTCCATATTTTCGGTCTATCTCTCCACTTTTGAGGAAATAGGGGATAGCATTTTTAACATCACCTGACTGTGCTATTAGTATGCCAAGATTTGTGAGCATGGACGCTAGATTTTCTTCAGGGTCCATGGACTCTCTTATTTTAATAGCTGATTCAAGGGCAATCCTTGCTTCCTTGTATTTTCCCATATAGTGATACAGAGTGGCCTTGTTTTCAAGATACAGTGCAAGACATTCATCCTGTGGATCCGCCTCCTTTATTTTTTCTAGATGGGTAAGTATGTTCTCTGCATCCTTTATCATGCCCTTTTTTAGAAGAATCCATAATTTCTCCCCCAGCAGATGCGCCTTTTCACACGTGTTTTCTGCATTAGCAAGTCCGTTTTCAATGTTATAAAGTGCCTTTTCAAAATCGCCCCTCAGTCTGTATGCCTGCGCAATTTTGAAATATATATGCCCCATGTTTTTTCTCATTTCCAGAAGCGCTTTATATTTTTCAATACCCTTATCGTACTCACCTCTAATAACATAAATATGCGCCAATTTTTTTGCAATCTCTTCCCTTTGAGGAGTTCCTGCTTTTGAAAGGGAATAAGCCCTCTCAAGAAGATTTATGTAGTCTTCATATGCGTACTTCTCCATATACTTATTTGCCTGTTCAATGTAATTTTTAATGGCGTTTTCATAGTTTCCACACATCTCGTAGTGGTGGCCTATGTTTATTATATATCCAATTGAAGGATGCTCCTTTTTTATTTCTTCAGCGATATTTGCAATTTTACAGTGTATTTTTCTGGGATTATTTACAGTTTTGTATATTGCAGATCTTACAAGAGGATGTACAAATTCGTAAATGTTGCCAGGTTGTTTTTTTAAATATCCCTCACTCACTAGTTTTTCAAGCGAATCTTGAATTTCTTCAGAACCAACAAGTGATTCAAGAAAATCCTTAGAAAACCTCTGCCCAATAACACTACTCATTTTAAGTATTTCTGCAGATAATGAATCAAGAAAAGATATCCTCTGGACAATAGATGATTCAAAATTTGTTGGTGTGCTATATTCTCTAATTCCCTCTTTTTTCATAGCATTTACCACTTCTTTTACAAATAATGGAATCCCACGTGTTATTTTCTCAAGTGTAGTGAGGGTATTTTCGTCAAGGTTTCTGTTGTATATATTGATTATAAGAGCCCTCGTATTTTCTACGGTCATCGGCTCCAGATGAAATTTCAAAAAATTAGAATATTTATCAAAATCTTCTAATGTTTTTTCAACTTTGAAATCATCTCTATGCGTTGCAACCAACAATAAAGGTTCATTTTGAAGATGATTGCACAGATAACGGATTAGCTCAAGTGTGGATTCTCCTGCCCATTGTATATCGTCCACAATTATCATCACAGGTTTTTTGGATGTTATTTTTTTGAACTCCTGAACTATTTCATGCCACACCTCTTTTCTTCGGAATTCCACGTATTCTTTATCTTTCTCATTACTTCCAGCAAACCTGAGAAATCTGGAATGAACACCTGAAAATTCCCTATTCTGAGCCATTGCTTTTATAAGCGGATAATATGGAATGTCCATATTCTGATAACACTTACCCATTACTACAAGAAATCCTTTATTTTTAGCTAATTCACCCGCTTTTATTGCAAGGGCTGTTTTTCCAATTCCAGGAATACCCGATATAAACACACATCTTGCTCTACCTTTTTTAGCGTCCTCCATCACAATCCTCAACTTTTTTAAGTATTGCTCTCTTCCTATAAATGGTGTATTTTCCATTAGATCATCAGTTATCATATTTATAGTGGAGGATTCGTCCATTTTAAGTATCGCTTGAACAAGTGCATTTTTTCCTTTGAAATATCTGTTGAGATCTTTTCCATATACAGAGACCACGGAACCATCAGAGAGGATAATCCTGATTTTTTCATTTTTTATTTTTTCAATTAATTCACTGGCTTTTTTCATACCATAGTTTGTGAGAAAATATACCCGCCTCTTTTTTGATCCTTTTACATATCTAAGTTCAGAGAAGACGAGCTTTTTTTCAGAATTAAGCATTCTACCAAGTACAACGGCTATGTAATTTCTGCTTTTTCCTATTGAATTGGCTATTCCTTCCTGTGTGAGTGCAAATGGTACCGCCCCATCTGTGTACTTCTCATATGGGTACTGGCTCAGGTGTATGATTATCTTGCTTTCTGTGGTGTGGATTTTCACATAATGGCTTATATGTTTTTGATATTTAGATATTTTGAAAAATATCCATATTCTTCCAAATGCATTGAATTCCATTTACTTGAGAGATTGTGTCAAATAAAATCTCCATAGAGTGCTCCGGCCGGGATTTGAACCCGGGTCGAGGGGTTGAGAGCCCCTAATGCTTGGCCGTGCTACACCACCGGAGCGAACTTGCGATTTTAATCCCGCCGTGAGCAAAGGCGTAATTGTGTATCAATATAAAAAGATTACACCCAGCATAAGTGCAAAAATCATTTAGAAAAATATAAATACTCTTCCTTTCTAAACATCGTGGTGAGAGTCAAATCAAATCCTGGGAAATGGGGCGTTCTTTACATGACCAGTTTTGCGATGTTTATAATGACCATTGATATGACCATGATGAATGTATCCATCTCCGCTTTGGTTTCTGATCTTCACACCACCGTTCAGGGCATTCAACTGTCAATAGCACTATATACTCTTGTTATGGCTGCATTTATGATAATTGGTGCAAAACTTGCAGATATTATGGGGACAAAGAAGGTATTTGTTTCAGGACTTCTTATCTATGGGATAGGTACTACGATGGCCACATTTGCTCCAAATATAACTGTGCTGATTCTAGGATGGTCAATCCTTGAAGGGATTGGTGCTTCTATGATGATGCCAGTTACCATCACATACATAACAAAGACATATGATGGTGTTGACCGTGCTTTCGCATTCAGTGTGTGGAGTGCTATTGGTGGTGCAGCAGCAGCCTTTGGCCCTATCATAGGTGGTTTTTTCACCACATATATAACATGGAGGCTTGGGTTTGGAATGGAGGTACTGATTGTAATTGGCATGTTTGCAAAGATGGGAATTCTTCGCGATTATCCTCCAAAAAGGAGGATTAAACTTGATGTCATAGGCGCAGCTCTGGTGGCCACAGGGCTCTTCATGGTAACTCTTTCTATTCTTCTTATAGATCCCCTGGGTGAATCTCCGGTCCTCGGGGTTTTTTCAATTGGATTGGCATTTCTTTTTCTCTTTTTCTTCTGGGAGAGGAGGATGGAATCTCATGGCAAGGATCCACTTCTAAATCTCAGGCTTTTCAAATCAAGAAATTTTGTTTTGGGTAATGTTGTGAGCATTTTCTTTCAGATAACTCTTGCAGGTGCCATGTTCACCCTTCCGATCTTCCTTCAAAACGTTGCGGGATACTCGGCTATGAATACAGGACTTACTGTACTTCCCCTATCTATTATGATGTTCATATTTTCTATATATGGTGAAAAGGTAATGAAGTACCTCTCACCAAAGCAGATAATTCAGATAGGCATACTCCTTTCCATTGGGGGTCTGGTTTTACTTTATATTGTATTTTCTCCATATACTGATGGCTGGCATCTTGCGCCAGGTCTGGCATTATACGGTACAGGTCTTGGTCTTGTGTTCTCTCAGATAACCAATTTGACCATGGCTGGCGCTTCAGAAAGAGATAAGGCAGAAGCCTCAGGTGTGTTCAATTCCCAGAAACAACTGGGGATGTCTCTGGGAACGGCTTTCATAGGTGCTGTTCTTGTTCTTGGGATGATAAGATATATAACATATTATATCTATTCCTCTGGGATCTTCCCGAATGAAAGCAAAGAGGAGATACGCAGGAGGGTTATAGATTGGTTAATAAGGATGAAACAGGGAAATCTCATGATATTGCCAGACCAGATGCAGAAGGTTCAGGAACTATCAAACTGGGCACTGGCCAACGCAATGAAAGATGCGGTGATATTCATGATTATTTCTCTTTTGATTGGTGCCGTCCTATCCTTATGGTTGCCCGATAATATTGAAGAAATGGTGGTGTGAAAATGGAAGATGTGGAGAAACAGCAGCAAAAATTTCCAGTAATTGGGTTCAGGACATTTTTTGGAATTTTTGTAAAGATTATATACACACTGCGAAAGATTGTAATCACCCTGTTCATGTTCATCATTGCTATGGGGTTTGTCCTGATGTGGGTTGAACATCTCTCTTTCTGGGATGCCCAGTATCTATCTTTTCTATCAGCTTTTACAATAGGTTATGGGGACATAGTACCGAAAACTGCAATAGGTCGGTTTGTATGTGTTATTTTACTCCCAATAACTGGAATGCTACTAACTGGAATAATGGTTGCCGCGGCGCTCAACGCTATTGATCGCGGTTTGCGAATGGGTATGAAGGATAAATAACGCACTGTTAAGATATGATAAGCAGTATCAGCAGTATAAGAAATGTTACCGTGCCAGTGCCCAGCACGACCCAGTTTACTCTTCTAACTGGTTTTACCGTATTTCTGCTATCGTATTCTTTTTTATATGTTCTGTACTCTATCTCATTTGGCTGAGGGCTCAGTGCCATACCCTTATATGGATTTCCAGATCCATAGGAGGATATACCTGATATTGCATAGGTTGCAACGAAATAGAACAGTCCAAGAATGAAGGCTATTCCTAGGTCCCAGTATAATGACATGTAAAGCAGGAGTATTGCTATTCCAATCCACAAAATATCAATTGCTATTTTCCCTCCTCTTCTCATATCATTTACCTCCTTTTATTATGGTATTATGGCTAAATGCATTATAATACATAAACATGTTTATCTGTGTCCGGTATTCAGTGGAAAATCTTAATATACCTCTTTAGGCATGCCTAAACATGGTGAAGATAAGGGTAGCATTCGGTATGGATGATGAGGAGCATCTCTGTGCAGGGCATTATGGGGACTCAAAATTTTTCCTCATATATGATATTGAGGATGGCAAGATTAAATTCGTGGAAAAGCGGGAGAACAAGGCTGCAGATATGGAAGAAGAGGGACATGGGGATATAAAAAAATTCAAAGCGGTGATATCTCAGCTTGAAGATGTGGATATATTGGCTGCCTATAGAATGGGACCCAATTTTGTAAGAATACGGGACAACACAAAAAAGACGGTATTTTTCACAAAAACCCGCAATTTGAACGAGGCTATTAAAAGGTTAATGGATTCTTTGGAGAATCTTTAAATTTATCCTTCTCTTCGCTTGCTGAGTGGTTATGGTTAATTTGATTAAAAACAGGGATGAAATACGTAGCTATGAGTTTCGGGATTATGTTCTGGATTCCATTGAAGAGACTCTTTTACTGATAAGAGGTGACAAAATCCTCCGAGATAGGATAAGGATTGTGGATGATTGTATAAAATTTGAAAATAGATGTGAGAAGTTAACGGAAGATATTTACGTATTTGGATTCGGAAAGGCTGCAGGTGAAATGGCAGCAGCGCTTGAGACAATGCTGGGAAGGAGAGTTAAAGGTGGAATGATAAACACGGATCACAGTGTGTCTTTAGAGAGATTAACTATTAACCACGCTACTCACCCTCTTCCAGATGAAGATACCGTTGAAAACTCCAGAAAAACTCTGGAATATTTGAAAAGCCTCCCCGAGGATGCTATGGTGATTTTTCTAATCACAGGAGGTGCCTCTTCCATGTTTGAGGTCCCTTCTGTACCATTGCATATTTATCGTGAGAGGGTGGGGGAGGCCATGAGGAGAGGATTGGATATAATTCATCTAAACGCATTGAGAAGAAAACTTTCTCTGGTAAAAGGTGGAAAACTCTTGAATTATGTAAGGGGCAAGTGCATCTCTATTATTATTTCAGATGTTCCTGGAAATCCTGAATGGGTGGGGTCTGGACCCACATTTAGAGGGGTGAATAATAACTGTCTGAATTGGGTTATCGCAGATAACAGGTATGCCCAAAATATTCTTCTAAAATCACTCGCAAAGAGAGGTATAAAAGCAACACGCGTGGAGGAATACATCACGGGAGATATACTCTCTGCGGTAAACAAATTTGAAAAAATGTGCAGAACAGGTAAATCCCTGGTTGCTGGAGGAGAGATTACTGTGGATCTCAGAGGAGGTGTGGGTTCTGGAGGCCGTGCTATGGAGTTTGCCCTTCGTATGGCACGTAGATTCAGCGGAGAGAATATGATCTTTTCAGCAATAGGTACAGATGGCAGAGATGGCCCAACAGATGCATGCGGAGCGATTGTTGATGGAGAAACAGCAGGAATAATCAGTGATACAGGTGTTGATCTCAATGGGGTGTTATCCTCCCATGATTCACTCCATGCATTGAAATTATCTCGGGATTTGATAGTCACGGGGCCAACAGGAAGCAATCTTGCGGATCTTTATATGTGTATCTGGAAAAGTTGATATTTGTATAATCCTTTAACCATACAATGATAAGAAGAATTCTTGTACCCACAGATGGGTATGGACTTGAAGATCATGTGATATCCTACGTGGCTCGTGCGTTTCCTTTTGCGGAGTTTTATGTGGTAAGTGTGGTAAACACCTATGAACGTGGGGTTCAGCTGACCAATCTCCTCTATGAGGAGATGAGAAAATCGGCTGAAAATGCGGTTGTTGAGGCAAAAGCAAAACTGGAATCTTACGGTGTTCATGATATAAAATCCGATGTTCTTGAGGGGTTGCCTTCAAAGGAGATCGTACACTATGCAAAATCTCATGAAATTGATCTTATAGCCATTCGTGTGTACAGTAGAAAAC
>JALSPD010000046.1 GCA_026986135.1 DHVE2 group archaeon | reverse complement strand
TAATGTTGTTTCTCTTTTTACATCTGCTATTGAATATTTCAATTCCGTCCACATAGTTTGCCGATCTACGCACCACCCTTTCACCAACTCCTGACCAGAATCTGTAGGGGTGTGCAATTATCGCGATTCCCCCACAATCATGTATCTTTTCTGCCGTTTCCTCAACACTGAGTCCCCTCGGGATCATGCAGTCAACACCGTAACCGAGAACATGCCCTGCTGCTGTGGACACCTCAATTCCCTTTATCACCCTTATTATTCCCAGCTTTTCAGCCTTAATGGCACCTTTTATTTCGTTGTGATCGGTGATGGCGATGGCCCCTAATCCGCGTTTTTTTGCTATTTTAAGCAATTTTTTCACAGGTACTGTGCCGTCGGGGGAGTAAATGGTATGTATGTGCAAATCCACCTTCATCTTACTGTTCCTCCGGGTCTTACCTTTTTGTCGGGGGTTATTAAGACCTCGTTTATATGCAATATCAGTGGTTTTTTATCGTGGAAAACAACACCCTGTTTGCCTATCCACTCATTCGGGATGGGATAATCAATAGTATACTCCTCCGCACCTTTCGCAGTTTCATTCACAATATCAACGATTTCAATTTTCATTTTTTTGAATTTTTTAAATCTGAGGGTCTTAGATCCTTCACATTCTATGCCATTTGCCTGCACGCGCGTTCCTGGAGGGACATCCTTTTCAGGCTTGAGAAGAGCCACAACCTCTCCATCATCCCCTGCCAGAAGCATACCATGGGATTTGACACCCCTTATTGTTGCGGGCTCGAGGTTGTAAAGCACAAGAACCTCTCTGTTCTCCATCTCCTCCTTGGTGTAATAATTTTTCAATCCCGCCACAACAATGCGCTTCTCATCGCCAAGATCAAGGTGCACGATGTATAGTTTTTCCGCATCTGGATGATCTTCAACTTTTTTGATTCTTGCAACCCTTATATCCATCTGTGCCCACTTATCATACTGCTCTTCCTCCCTTTCAATTTTCTTGAAGAGATGCTGCGGCTCTCTTAACTTTTGGCCTATGGGCAGATTCTTTATGGAATCGTTCCAGTGATGCTGGAATATGGAGTCATCGTAGCCCAGGTAGTGCCATATTTTCTCCGAGGTGAATGGTATGAAGGGAGCACCCAGTACTGCAAGTGCTTGAGCAATCTGCAAACTTATATTTATTGCGGTTGCGCAATCCTCTCGATTATTCTTACACAGTTCCCAGGGCTTCTTCTTAACAAAATATGTGTTGCCGAATCTAACAAGATTGAGCCACTCTTTGATTGCTCTCTTGAACTCCACATTGCTAAGATATTTCTCCATATTTTTGCGGGTTTGCATTATGGTTTTTATTGCTTCCCTGTCCACCGTATCCATCTTGCCCCTTGGAGGGACCTCTCCAAATTGTCTGTATGCAAAACTCAGAATTCTGTGCATGAGATTCGCAAATTTGTCAATGAGCATTTCGTTGACGGTACTTATGAAGTTATCCCATGTAAAGTTGAAATCCCTCAACTCAGGCATATTGACCGAGCCGTAGAATCTTATCATATCTGGGTGGAAATTCTCAAGCAATTCAGGCATCCATACTCCAATTCCACGGCTCTTTGAGAATTTCTGACCTGAGAATTGTAAATATTCATTTGCTACCACATTGTATGGAAGATTCAGCTCTCCGTGGGCCATGAGCATTGCAGGCCATATGATTGTGTGGAAGGGTATGTTGTCCTTTCCAAGGAAATAGTAGTGCTTTGCTTCCTTATCAATCCAGAATTTTTCCCAAGATTCACCATTTCTCCTCGCCCATTCCATGCTGGCTGAGAGGTACCCAATCACGGCATCAAACCACACATATATTCTCTTCTCCTCATACCCCTCAACTGGTACCTCCACACCCCATTCAATATCCCTGGTTATGGCTCTGTCCTTCAATCCCGCATTTATGAACTGGTATGTGAACCTTCTTACATTGTCTCTCCAGTGCTCCTGCTTGGATACCCAATCCTTGAGCGGCTCTTCAAGTTTGCTGAGGGCGAAGAATATATGCTTGCTCTCCTTGAACTCTGTGGGAGTCCCACAAATGGCGCATTTTGGCTCAATAAGATCTTTGGGATCAAGCGTTCTTCCACAGTTATCGCACTGGTCCCCATGTGCATTCTCATAGCCGCAGTAAGGACAGGTTCCAACAACATAGCGATCAGGTAAGAACCTGTGGCAGGATGGGCAGTATGGGAGAAGCATGGTGTTTTCGTATAGGTATCCCTTATCCCACAGTTTCAGAAAAAATTTCTTGACGACCTCTTCGTGATTTTTGTCTGAGGTCCTGTAATAAAGATCAAAGGATATTCCGAGTTTTTCCATAACCTCACTGTTTATTCTGTGAAACCTATCCACAATCTCCTGGGGGCTCTTTCCCTCCTTCTCTGCGGTTAGAGTTATAGGGGTTCCATGCTCGTCACTTCCAGACACCATTAGAACTTCATTGCCCATAAGACGCTGGAACCTAGCAAATATATCTGCGGGGAGGTATGCACCCATTATGTGTCCGAGATGAACCACGCCGTTTGCGTATGGCCAGGCAACTCCAATGAACACTCTCATAATTTCGGATATGCGATCCCACTTTTAAAACTTTGGTGCAAGAGGTAATCCATTTTATGTGGTGTTTTATATCCTCAACCGAAAAGTTATATTTAATCTCCCAATACGGGCTTTAGAATGGTTACAGAATACAGTCAAAAAGTGGAGGAGATCATGACGAGGGAGCTTGGCCAGCTTGGAAAATTTGTTATTAAAAAGCAGTGCAGAGATCTGGGTATTGATCCAGAAAACATACGCAAGGAGGATCTTCCAAAACTGGCCAAGGCGCTTGGTAAGGTTATGCTTACCTTCGGTGGGGAGGAGAAGGCAAAGATGGTGGAGATGGAAATAAGGAGGCTCAGTCATCGCTGAGCTTCTCAGGGTTTTTATCTTTTGAAAGCAGAACCACTCTGCTATCTTCCTTCTCGTCTGTGTAGTGGTATCCGGTCAAGCTTGCAAGTTTTTTTGAGAAGGTTCTTATATCTTCATGACTGGGCATGTTGTTTATGGTTAGTCTCTCCCTGGAGTATCCCACGAACACATACGCTTTGGGTTCAATGAAATCAGGCTCTGCAATGCTATCCAGTTTTGCATACTCCTCAATTTGCTCCATGTTCCATCCCTTCACGAGAGTGTGTCTTATCACTTTTCTGGTATTTAGTGATGGGAGGATTTCAAGTGTTTTCATCAATCTGGACCATCCGTTTCTTATCAGGGGTACGAGTAATTTCCTGTAGATATCCTCGTTTGGTGCTGCAAGGGTTACGTATAATTGGGTTGGCAGTGGATCAAGATTTTCAAGAACCTCTGGCATAGTGCCATTGGTAACCAGGAATGTGGTGAATCCCCTTTTGTGATACTCCTCAATCAATTCGCCCAGCCTTGGATATAATGTTGGCTCACCTATAAGGGATATGGCCACATGTTTTGGATTCATTGCCTCTTCCCACTTTTTTTTATCCACTCTTGGATCCCCTTTGTATCCTACTATGAGTCTTCTCTGCTGCTTTATACTCTCCTCCACAATATACTCAGGATCATCCACCTTTTTTAGATACACCTCACTGAATCCCTGAAATCTCCAGCAGAAAAGACAGTTTTGAGTGCAGTTGTTAACAGCAGGGCTCATCTGAAGGCAGCGATGCGTCTTTATACCATAAAACTGCTGTTTGTAGCAGAATCTGTTGCGAAGCAGGCTTTCACGCAGCCAGTGGCAGAGCTTAACCGCGCTGTGGTTGCCCACAATGGCATATCCCTGCTTCTCAAGTATTCTCCTCGTCTCGGGGTCCATGGTGATCCCTATCGCCCATACTATTTAAATTTGCCCCGACATACCTTTTGCATACTATGTATACCTCGGAGCTTGAGCTCTTTGATGCATGGGGTTTATGGACCTTAACAAGTTCAAATTCCCCTTTTAATTTTTTAACTAGGTTTTTGAGCATATCTCCCTGAAACACTTTAATAACCATATGCCCACGAATCTTTAGAAATATATGTGCTATTTCCATTGCACGTTCCGCAAGCTCAATTGATCTTGCGTGGTCCCATGATTTCACACCGGAGATTTTGGGAGACATATCGGATATGATTACATCCACTTTCTCCACCCTCTCAGCTATTTTCTCAATGGTCTCTTTTAGAAACACATCACCTCTGACAAATTCTACCCCTGGAACCCTTACGGGTTTAATGTCAACTGCAATCACTCTTCCTTTATCTCCTACCAGTTCCCTGGCCACCTGGCTCCATCCGCCTGGAGAGGCCCCGAGATCAAGCACTGTGTTTCCTTCATGGATTATGTAAAACCGTTGATCAATCTGAATAAGCTTGAAGGCAGCCCTGCTCTTATATCCCGATTTTTTCGCAAGTTTGTAGTAGTAATCCTTTTTTCTCTTCAATGGCTCTTCTCCTCTTCCTCAATGAATTTCTTGTATGTCTCTGCATCCATAAGATCGTTGAGTTCTTCAGGATTGGTAATTTCTATCTCTATGAGCCAATTCTCGTATGGATCATCATTAAGAAGCTCAGGCTGATCCACCACAGTGTCGTTCACGGCAATTACCTTGCCTGACACGGGCATATACACATCGCTTGAGCTCTTAACGGATTCAACAACACCGAATGTTTCTCCTTTTGGTATTTCATCTCCAACATTTGGTAGTTCAACATACACTATGTCGTTCAGTTGCTCCTGGGCATAGTACGTAATGCCAATCTTTGCCTTATTACCTTCAACGCGAATCCATTCATGGGTTTTTGTGTATTTGAGGTCCTCTGGATACATTATGATCACCGAAAGGGAAAAAGAGTGCAATGATAAAAATCTTTGCACACCTCGGTAGGACAAATAGATATATATGCCAAGAGCATGCGCTTTAATGTGGAAGTATGGTGCATGCGGATATGAGAATGGCTGCTTTTCTGGCTCTGGGCGGAGCCGCAGGGACACTTCTAAGATTTTATATGAGTGGATATCTACCCCAGTACAGGGACTTTCCAGTTGGTACTCTCATGGTTAATCTGCTTGCGAGTATAATTCTTGGATACCTTTACGGCTCTCTTTTCTGGGGTGTGGATATATCGCCGGACTGGCGTGCCTTTCTAGGTGTGGGTTTCTGCGGTGCTTTGAGTACATTTTCCACATTTTCTTACGAGACCTTCATGCTTCTAAGGGAAAGAGAATATTATCTGGGGGTATTCAATATTTTAGCAAATGTAATTTTGACGATTCTTATGGTATATGTGGGTTTCATTATGGCAAGGAGGTGATGTTATGGTTGAGGTTGAGCACTGGAACACTCTGAGATTGAAGATATACATAGGGGAGAGCGACAGGTGGAAGGGGAGACCGTTGTATAAGGCGATTGTTGAGCGGTTGAGGGAAATAGGCATGGCTGGTGCCACTGTTTATCGGGGGATATATGGATTCGGTAAAAAAAGTAAGGTCCATTCCTCTGATGTGATGCGGCTCTCCACAGATCTTCCGGTTATAATTGAGGTGGTTGACAGGGGATACAAGATTGAAAAAGCAATTCATGAGATAAAGGGTATGATCGGTGATGGAATGATTACAGTTGAACCCCTAATAGTGGTATGGATGGGTACACGGGATGAGGTTGAAAAATTTGAGGAAGATGCTGTTAGGGAATCTTAGCTGAGATGAGGTGTTTTAAAGGCATAAATATTAGTAATGCATATCATCATGTAATATGTGCTCTTTGTTTGTTGACAGGAAGCGAGAACTAAATCGCCTCAGATCCTCATACGAAAGAGTGAGACGGGGTGAGGGCCGAGTTGTGCTGGTGGAGGGTCCAGTGGGGATAGGTAAGACGGCCCTGGTTGAGAATTTCATATCTGGCGTTGAGGATGCGGAGATTTTGCGTGCAAGGGCCACATCAGATACAAGATTTAAGCCCTATTACCTCTTTCAGGAAGCACTTAAGAACTACGGTGATTTGAAGACGATCAAGGAGGAGCAGGAACACCATAAAATTGAGGATCTCAGTCAGGATTTAGTTGTACGTCCCCGTATGATCTTCGTGGATGAGATTGAAAATGGTGGGGGCTATGCGCTTTACAGAGAAGTAAGAAAGGAGATAGATGGTATTTACCTGTCCATTCGTATGCCTGATGAGCCTGATGGCATATGGCTTACGGAAACAAGCACCACGGTAAAAAGAGTTAAGCCAAGTTCCCTTGAATTTGATGTAATCCCAGCGATATACGATATTTTAAGAGGAGATGGGGAAAAGGTTATTTTCATTGAAAATGTAAATTACTTGATATACCTCAACGGGATTGATAGGGTTGTGGATTTTCTGCACACGCTTTATTCAGCCACTGTATCCCGGCATGTGGTGATAGTATCGGGAAGATCTGAGCACCTAACCGATGAGGAGAAAAATAAGCTTTTTGCGTGCTTTGATGATGTTCTCTCCCTGGAGTTCGTGAGGCACAGAACTAATGCAAGTATGTTTCTTGTTCCATCTCTTGAGGATGTTGACTCCAGTGATGCTGTGATTTTATCTTCAAGGAGGGGTGTTGGTAAATACACTGTGGGAGAAAGTCCCCTTGATCCGCACCGCCTGGATTTTGAAATTTTTGAAACAATATCCAGGGAGATGGAAAGTGGACACGATATAGTGCTTGATTGTCTTCCTTATTTGATTCATTACAATGGCATAAGGAAGGTGTTTGTGTGGTTAAAGGCAGTGGCTGATTTTGCAGATAAACTCAAAAGGAGGGTTTATGTAATTTCCAAGGGGTTGAGCGATAAACATGTGGATATGATCCATGATCTTGTGGATGAATCCATGCTCATACGTCATGTGAAATATGAGGATGTGGGAGAGGCAGAGGCGATAAAGTTCTATGATTCCATCTTCAATTTTCTTGATTACACCTCCAAGAAAAGACTTATAATTATGCTTCTTGAAGATTTGCAATGGAGTGATAAGAGTTCTCTTGAACTTCTAAGATATCTTGCAAGGAATATAGGTAAGAGCAGGATTCTGATCATAGGAACATACAGGGGGAGTGATCTTGTAAACGATGAAGAAGCTGCCGAGATAATGGAAGATGTGCAGAATCTTGAGAACACGGATCTTATAAGACTTCGCGGCCTTGATCGTGATAGCTTAAGAGAACTTCTGAAATCACAGTTTAAATTTCTTACAGAGCAGGATGTTGATGAGATTTATGAGAAAAGTGAGGGAAACCCACTTCTTGCATTGTCAATTGTTGAGCATATACGTAATGAAAATTCCAGTGTTCCTGAGACAATAAGGGAGAGCGTAGAACTTCAGCTTGAAATGCTTGATGACCGCACACTTCATTTTTTAACCGTTCTTTCTGTTATTGGGGAAGAAGCTCCTGTTGATGTTGTTAAAAGGATCTATCCAAAGTGGAAAGATAGGCTTAAAAAGATAAAAGGCAAATTCGTTGAAGTGAATAATGGGATTATACGCTTCAGGTTTAGCATTTACAGGGATATAATTTACCGTCTTTCATCCAAGGATACAAGGGTGGAGATTCACCGCAAACTTGGGGAGATATACGAGAAAATGGGTGAGATTGTTGATGCGGCAAAGCATTACTATCTTGCTGGAGATCATAGAGCATTAGAGTTCCTTCGGAAGGCATCAGAAAAGAGCCTCAGGGATCTCGCAATAAGGGATGCCATTGACTACTGTAAGATGGCGCTTGAAATTGCGAATAAATACCGCCTTAAGGGAGAACTTGCCAGCATATATGAGAGAATAGGAGATCTTTACAGGATGGCTGGAGAGTACAAAAAGGCAATTGAGATGTACGAGAGGGCAGTAAAGGAAGAGAGTCCGCATGCGGTATCAATAAGTGTTAAGATAGCTGGGTGCTATGAATCCCTCGGGTTATATGACAAATCCCTTTTGATACTCACAAAGTATCGCGATCGTGCAAAGGGTCTTGAAAAGGGGAGAATTGCGGGTAAAATAGGCGTTGTAAAATGGCATCTGGGTGATTTTGAAGAGGCTAAACAGTACCTTGAGGAGTATCTTAAGATTGCTAGGAAATATAAGAGTGCTGAGGACATGTCCGAGGCATACCGGAACATGGCAATAGTGCATTATTATTTCTCGGATTATGATGAGGCTCTTAAATTTGCAAAGAAGGCTCTTGATATGGCCATAGAATCTGGACGGTATGATCTAATTGCCAACGCTTACAATGTTGTCGGGGTAATTTACCACCGTAAAAACCTGATTGATGATGCCCTGCAGTACTTCAAAAAGTATCTGGAAATTGTGGAGAAACTTGGGAATTACGATTATATATCAAAGGCGTATAATAATCTCGCGTTGATTTACGATAGGATGGGCGATTTTGAAAAGGCCAGGAATTACTACTTGCTCTCCCTTGATTTCAACTATAAACTTGGGAACAAGAGAGATCTGGCAATCTCATACAACAACCTTGCTGTGGTTGAAAGCGAGAATGGGGATTCAATGAAGGCTATAGAGTACTTGAAAAAGAGCCTTAAATATGCTGAGGAAATAGGGGACACATACAACATGTGCAGTGCTTATATAAACCTCGGGAGTTTCTACCATCAGATAAGGTATTACGATGAGGCTATTGGGTGCTTAAACAAGGCTCTAAGAATAGCAAAAGCTGAGAATTACTTTGACAGCATTATATCTGCGGAGATAACCCTTGCAATGATATACATTGAAATGGGTAATTACTCAGAAGCTGAGAAGCACATAAAGCATGCGGAAAAGTACCTCAGAAATTCAAACGATCCGTATTCCCGCCTGGCTATAATGGAGACATGGGCCGAGTTGTACCTTTCCATGGGCGATCTTAACAAAGCAGAGGAGTTTGTGGAGAAGTGCATAAAACTTTCGGAGGAGATTGAGTATTCTGAGGAGGAAGTCTATTTACTTAGCCTGAGGGCGCGTATTCGGTGTGCACGTGGAGATTACAACAATGCTACCATATTCTTTGAAGATGCCATTGAGAAGGAGAAGAAAAGGAACAAGAAGAAATGGCTTGCGGAGGCATATAGATTGTACGCTGAATGTCTTGAAAAATTCAACATTGATGAAGCCAAGAAATACTATCAATATGCCTATACCCTGTACAGAGATCTTAACAACATGAGATGGGCCAGAGAAATTGAAGAGAGAATGCAAAAATTACTAAAAAAATAAAATCTGAGAAGGTGGTGATTTTCCCATGATTGTTGCACTAACAGGAACACCTGGCACAGGTAAAACCACAGTGGCACGTATTCTTGAGAAAAAGTATCGGGTTATTTACTTGAAGGATTTCAAGGATACGCGAGTTTATTATGATGAAGCCCGTGATACCTATGTGGTAGATATAGATATGCTCAGGGAAAAAATAGAACACATGGAGCTTGAAGGTGATGTGATAATAGAGGGACACTATTCCCATGAGATGCCTGTGGATATGGCTATAGTTCTCAGGTGCCATCCAGACGAGCTAAAGCGCAGACTGGCGCGCAGAGGTTATCGTGACATAAAGATTATGGAGAATGTTGAGGCAGAGGCTATGGGCATAATTGCCGAGGAGTGTCTGGCCAAGTTTCCCGAGGAAAAAGTTTTTGAAATAGACACATCCATCTTAACTCCTGAACAAGTGGCTGATGCAGTTAACCGTATAATCTCTGGGGAAGGCGAAGAGTACAGAAGAAGAATAAGTTACAT
The DNA here is from genome assembly GCA_026986135.1 of DHVE2 group archaeon. GTDB lineage: Archaea > Thermoplasmatota > Thermoplasmata > Thermoplasmatales > Aciduliprofundaceae > JAADDK01. Next base: position 5,308 of record JALSPD010000046.1, on the reverse strand, counting down.
GGGGGAGATCTTAAAATGGTACTGAACAATTATAGGGCCAGGGTAGATGGTATCCTCACATCCCTATCCAGACCTTTTATGCGGCTGCATCCAAATACGATTACCCTGATCTCGCTTGTCATAGCCTTTTTTGCATCTCTCTCCTATTATCTTTCCTGGTTGTTTCTCTCATTCATATTCATATTCATCTCAGCGCTCCTTGATGCTATTGATGGCAAGGTTGCTCGCATGCGCAATCTCGCATCAAAAAAGGGAGATTTTCTTGACCATGCCATAGATAGATACGCAGATACAATAATTCTCTTGGGAATTATTTTCAGCCCCTACGCCACAATGTGGATTGGCATATTTGCCCTGGTGGGTGTGTATATGACCAGTTATATGGGTACGCAGGCTCAGGCTCTCGGGCTTGGACGCATATACGGTGGAATTCTTGGAAGGGCAGACAGACTCGTCATACTCATGCTCCTACCTATATTGCAGTTCTTCTGGTGGGGGTATTATTTGTCCGTTACTGACTGGGTTCTTCTTATTTTTGCAATTCTGGGTAACATTACTGCTCTTCAGAGGTTTTATTCTGCCTGGAAGATGCTTTCTTGAATCCTTCTTTTTTTATTTTGTAATAAAGCAGGGGGTGAGTCATCCATTCCTTATCGCAGAGTTTATCATTGGCGCTATCCTTTATGCATAGCCCGTAGGAACGAAGTGTTGAGCATTTCGGGACGCTGTATTCCTTACCTGAGATCTCTCCAGTTATATGCCTTATCTGATACAGGGTAAGATCCTTTCTAAAATCGGGGACTGTGGAAAAAACTTTTAGAATATCCTCTTTGCTCATTCCTATCTTGTGAAGAAAAGTCACAAGGGTAAATCTCGCTTCATGGGGCACATTTATGCCCTGCTGAATTTTTGCAATTATGGCTTTTATGCATGGGGGAAAAGCCTCAACTTCAACCTCTCCTAGATCTGCAGAGGTATAAGTGGACACATACTCGTCTTTGAGCCTTTCAATCTCCTCAATTACTTCCCCTAAAACACTTTTCAGCACAGGAGCCCTATCTTTTCTGTTTTCAATTTCCGTGACGAGATTCTCCACAAAAGCCTCTCTAAGGATCTTTATGAATCTTTCCCGTTTTAAAGGCAGCCATCCTTTCTTTACCTTCTGGTATAGCAGTCTGAATTCCTCTGAACTGAAATTTTTTGCGTATTTTATGAAGTCAATGAAGTGTATGTAGTAATGATCATCGTGTTTCCTGTACCTTATTTTCATAGCATTCGCAACGGGTTCAATGTCGTCCTGCAATTCTGAAAGGTACCTCTCCAGCCTGTCCCTTTCCACATTCGCAAATCTTCTGGTTACAACAGGGTCTTGAAGTGCTATCAATATCAATTTTGCCACGATGAATGAAAGGAATGTAGTGAGTAAATTTTTGTCGGATGTTGGTGGGGGTAATTTTATTTTTTCCCCGGTCAAAGCGTATTTAACACGCATTATACCAAGGTTACGAGCATCATAATACTCATCACCGTCAAGCAGATCCTCTATGGTTATGGAATCCAGAACCTCACTTGCCTCTGGAAGAAATGGGTATCTTGCAAGCATGCGGAGATTCATTCAGGGCCGGGACCGGGATTTGAACCCGGGTCGTGGGATCCACAGTCCCACAGGATAGCCCCTACCCTATCCCGGCCATGCGGTGGGGAATGTGAAAACATACTTATATCTTTTTCCTAATGCCATCGTTTTCCCCTAAGATTATATATGTGGTTGGCATTAATCATACCGTTGAATTCGCTTGAATTTGTTAATCGTCGGAGGGAACTTGCCGAACTCAAAAGGGAATACTCCGAGGCCAGCAAGGGAAATGCTCGCATTTTTGTGATAGAGGGGCCTGCAGGTATAGGGAAAACCACTCTCATAGACAGGTTTCTGAAATCCACAGGTGCAAGTTTTCTTCGTGCCCGTGGACGGATTGAAAATCGCTCCACTCCATATTCTCTTGTGAAGGAATCTCTTAAGGAGTATGGCAGCATTCGGAGGATAGAGGAAGAGCATCAGAGAATGAAACTGAAAAAACTCGCAGATACTCTGGTGGAGAACCCAAAAATGGTTTTCATAGATGAAAATCGGGGAGGTGCATCTCTGGAGCTATTTAAAATACTATCCTCCAGAAAAAAATTGGCTCTTTTGTCTCCCCGAAGGTTCGGTGAGGGTATATGGATCACGGGATTGAAAGGGGATAAAAATGTGAAACCGAGACCCCTTGAGTTCTATTTGCTTCCAAAGATAATAGATCTTTTCAAAGCGGGTTTTGAGGGTGTTGTGGTTGAAAACCTGAATTATCTTGTTTATATGAATGGGATAGAGGCGGTAGCTGATTTCATAAGGGCACTTAAATCCTACACCTCAAACAGAATTGTGGTTTTTTCAGGTTGGATGGAGCATCTAACTGAGGACGAGAGGGGGATTATTTCCTCCCTATTTGAGGAGATGCACTCATTTGATATAGGCATGAATTTAGATGAAAAATCACTCATTTTAAGCGATGAAGATGGATTTCCTGAAGGTGTTTGGGTATTTTCAGATATATCTAAGATCTCTCCGGACAGGCTTTATTTTGATATATTTGACAGCATCATCAACGCTCTTGATTCGGGAAGGGATGTTGGTATAGATTTTCTTCCTGTGCTCATAAAACATCATGGCATACGCAGGATATATGTATGGCTAAAAGATGTGGTTGATCACGCCACCATACGTGGAAGACGTGTATATGTAAATGTTAAGCATCTTATGGGGTTACATCTGAATATCCTAAGCACCATGGCCGATGAACATCCCCGCATGGATTTACCTGCAGAGCAAACTCTTCAGAGCAATACCCTCAGGTTCTATGATGCCGTTCTCTGGATGTTGAGGGAAAGATCCCTGGATAATCCATTCGTTGTGGTTTTTGAAGACATTCACTGGGCAGACAGAGGCTCTATTGATCTAATTCTTTACCTCATACGCAATCTTTCAAATGAAAAACTACTTCTCATAATTTCTTACAGATCTGAAGTCCTTATAAATGAGCCTGAAGTTCTTGATGCCATTTCAGAAATGAAAAAATGCGGTAGATGCAGATTTATCAGACTGAAACCCCTTGGAATAAAAGAGATTGGTGAGATTCTGAAACAGATTAATGGGGATATTTCTGATGAAAACATAGAGATTATTTATGAGAAAAGCGGGGGGAATCCTCTTCTGGCCATTTCAATTGCAAAAAACTTTTCAGGGGATTCAGAGGGCATACCCGAAACCATCTGGGAGAGTGTAATGGCCATGGTTGATGCGATGGACGATTCTGCCCTTCATCTTCTCTGGTCGGTGGCCGTGGCTGGTGAAAGCGCACCAAAAGATCTTCTTGATTCTCTCACCCCTCACTGGAGGAAATCCCTGGAATTATGTAGGGAAATACTTTATGAAGATGATGGATATGTCTCATTCAAGTACAGTTCTCACCGTGAGGTTATATACGAGTCAATGCCGCATGATGTGAGAAGAAAGCTACATGAGAGGATTGGAAGGTACTATCTTGAGAGGGGAGATATACCTGAAGCAGCAAGGCACCTTTATCTTGCAAGGAGCAAGGAATCAGTTGATCTCCTGATAAAATCTGTGGATATGCTGGTTAAGGATCTTGCAATAAAAAATGCTCTTGAGTACGCAGAGATGGCCCTAAAAATTGCGAGAAAATATGGTGTTGACACTCGTCCTATCGCGGAAAGGCTGGGTGATCTTTACAGGTTGAACGGCGATTATCAGAAAGCCATAGACACATATCGCAAATTGATGTCAGGAGAGGATATTCACCTGGCTATAAAAATTGCGGAATCGCTTGTTCTTCTCGCGAGGTACGATGAAGCCCTTGAAATTCTTAATAAATACCTCCAAATAGCGAGGGGTATTGATAGGGGAAGGATAGCAGGTAATATCGGGCATATTATGTGGAAACAGGGGAAGTTTGAGGAAGCAAAGATGTATCTTGGGGAGTACCTGAAATATGCCCGAAAATATCAGAGTCTCAGAGATATGGCTGAAGCTTACCGAAACATGGCCATCGTTTATTATTATCTTTCTGACTACGAAAAGGCCATAGAATATGCAAAAAATGCTATTGATTACTCAAAAGAATCTGGCGATTACGACATCCTCGCGAACAGTTATAATGTTTTGGGTGTTATTTATTCGGACATAAATGAGATGGATCGTGCTCTTGAGTATATAAAGAGGTATATGAGCATAGCTGAGAAGATTGGCAATTACAGCTATATCTCCATGGGATATCACAACTTAGCCGCCATTTACGCTGACATAGGAAAGGTGAGGGAAGCAATGAAATACTACAAAATCTCTCTGGAATATGATTTGAAGATAGGCAACAAATGGGATATTGCAATAACCTATTACAACCTTGGAACCCTGGAAATGGAGTTTGGTAATGCGAATCGTGCAAGGGAATACTATGAGAAATCAATAAAACTCACCGAGGAAATAGGAGACAAGCATATGTCTTCCAGTGGCTACATTGATCTTGGAAATCTTTACAGAATGTTTATGGATTATGAGATGGCAAGAGAGTTGATAATGAAGGGTATTGAGCTTGCAAAGGATATTGCCTATATAATTTACATAATAATGGGCTACCTTGCACTGTATGATCTGTATGTTGAGCAGGGTATGCTGGAGGAAGCGGAGAGGTACCTGAAAAAAGCGGAAGGTCACCTTTCAAACATTGAGGAGATAAAAACTCAGCTGGATGTGATGTTTAAGAAGGTGGATTTTCTTCTCAGGAAAGGGAAAATTAATGAATCGGAAGATCTACTGGAGGAGATTTACAGGATTTTGAGAGAGAATGGAAATAAAAGAAGAGAGACCACGGCACATCTAATGCGGGCAAGGATAAGATGTGCCCGCGGTGATAGAAGCAATGCGATAATCTACTTTGAAAAGGCTATTGAAAATGTGGAATTTCTGGGTGATATGAGCTACAAGGCGGAGATCCTGAGTTACTATGGAGAATGCCTCCGCTCTCTGAAGGATGATGAATGGAGAAAGTACATGCAGGAAGCAATAGATATTTATCGTAACCTTGGATTTGAAGCTAGGGCCAGAGCGCTTGAGGAGAAGATGGGGCAAAAGTTTTAAACATAAGCGCCCTTCTGGGACTATGCTTGATTCTCTGGGCGAATCACTTCGCAACACCATACGGAAGATTTCCCGGGCGGGGTATGTGGATAAGGCCCTTATCAAGGAGGTTGTACG
>JALSPD010000045.1 GCA_026986135.1 DHVE2 group archaeon | reverse complement strand
CCATATACAGGAATGGTGTTAAGATAGCCACGGTTGGAAGTGAGGTAAGGTCCTACAATGACACAACCGTTGTGACTGGAAATACATACTATTACTATGTAACGGCCATAAGTGATGTGGGAGAAGGAGATCCCAGCGCTACAGTCCAGGCAACACCTGGTGAAGATGTCCCTGAACTTAATCCAGGTGCGGTTGCAGTAGTGGCTGCTATTATATTTACCTACCTCATGTTTCGCAGGGAGATCTTGTGATTTTTCCAATTTTATTTTTAACATTGGACATATATGTGCCCCACGATAATGTTATATAAATCATCATCATTCTCGCCACAAAGGTGATTCAATGAGGATTGAAGAGCATCCTGTTATAGATTTCACCAGGAGAAGAGGAAAAAAGGTAACTATTTACTTTGAAGGAAAGCCTATTGAAGCTTACGAGGGAGAACCCATTGCAGAGGCGCTGCATGCTGCGGGAATCAGGGTGATGAACTACGCACCAAAAACTGGACGTGCGAGGGGGCTTTTCTGCGCAATTGGCAAGTGCTCTTCCTGCCTCATGAAGGTTAATGGTATACCCAATGTACGCACGTGCATAACTCTTGTGGAAGATGGCATGAAGGTTGAACGCCAGCGTGGTCTTGAGCCGCTTCCAAGAGATTATCGGCCACCCAAGTGGAAAGAGGCGAAGAGGGTTGAGGCAGACATTATAATTATTGGTGGAGGTCCAGCAGGGCTTATGGCCGGTGCAAAAGCGGCAGAGCATGGTGCCAAAGTGGCGCTTATGGATGAAAACCCGATCCTGGGAGGCCAACTTGTAAAGCAAACCCACAAATTCTTCGGGAAAAGAGAGCAGTTTGCAGGTGTTCGTGGTATAAAAATAGCTGAGATTCTTGAGAAGGATGCCAGGGAGAAGGGAGTTGATATATACCTTGAAACTTCTGCCATAGGCATATTTCAGGATGGAGATAGAAAGCTTGTTGCGGCTGTGAGGAAAAATAAGGAACTTATTGAGTTTGTAGGAAAGGCTGTAATAGTGGCCACTGGTGCCATGGAGAAAATGATTCCATTTGAAAACAATGATCTTCCAGGTGTTTACGGTGCAGGTGCTATCCAGACCCTCATGAACACATACGGCATAAAGCCAGGTAAGAGAGTTCTAATAGTTGGCGCAGGTAATGTTGGTGTAATTCTTGCGTATCAGCTCATACAGGCTGGAGTTGATGTGATTGCAGTAGTTGAAGCCATGCCAAAGGTGGGTGCTTATTTTGTGCATGCTGCGAAGATAAGACGCCTGGGGGTTCCAATATATACCCGCCACACCATACTGCGTGCAGAAGGTAAAGAAAAGGTTGAGAGGGCAGTTATTGCAGAGATTGATGACCGCTGGCAGCCAATCCCAGGGACCGAGAAAACCTACGATGTGGATATCATTGCTCTGGCGGTGGGTCTGAGACCAAGCATAGAGCTTCTGCATCAGGCGGGAGCACAGATAGTGTATGTTAGGGAACTGAGTGGCTATGTGGTGCGTCATGATGATCGTTTGGAGACTACTGTCAGGGGAATATTTGTGGCTGGCGACTCATCAGGTATTGAAGAGGCCACAACTGCAATGCTTGAAGGAAAGTTGGCGGGTCTTGCTGCGGCTCTTTTTGTTGGTGCCGCTGATCTCAGGGCCATAGATGAGATGAAAAAGGTGCGTCAGGATATAGAAGAATTCCGCAGCGGCCCATTTGGAGAGAGAATAAGGATTGGTGAAGAGAAGGTGATGATAAGATGAACGATGAATACCTTTCCAGAGGTTATCTTACAGTTGAGGAACTTAGAAAGCTGACGCCCATGCCTTCAGAAGAGAGGCTGAAAAAGAAGCCTGTGGCTGTACCCGAATGTCCGCAGGAGATACCCTGCACACCATGCGCAGAGATATGTCCTGTGAATGCAATAAGCATGCCAACACCAAACGACAGACCCATGGTTGATTATGATAAATGCATCGGATGCTCTCTTTGCGTTCAGATATGTCCGGGTCTGGCTTTCTTCATGATACACTACCGCGGGGAAGTTGCCAGAATAACCCTACCCCATGAACTGCTACCTGTACCCAAGAGAGGCGATGAGGTTATACTTCTCAATCGTAAAGGAGAGAATGTTGGCACGGGCAAGGTGGTTCTTGTTATTCCCAGAGAGAAGAGTGTGGGGGATACTCCAGTTGTTACTGTGGAGGTACCCGTGGAACTTGCGTGGGAAGTTCGTGCCATACGCGTAAAGGAGGCGGGAGAATGACAGATAAGAGTAAGATAATAATCTGCCGCTGTAATGAGGTCACACAGAAGGAGATTGAGGATCTGATTGATCAGGGCATTACGGATATTGAGATGATAAAGAGGATAACTCATATTGGAATGGGTCCATGCCAGGGTCGCACATGCATACCCCTTGTTGCAGGGATTATTGCACGTAAAACAGGGATGCGTATTGAGGATATTGTTATTCCAGCAACACGTATTCCTGTACGTCCAGTTGCAATGGGTGTTCTGGTGGGTGGTGATGATGAAGAATAAGGTTGATGTGGCCATAATTGGCGGAGGCATAATTGGACTTTACACCGCATACGAACTGCATAAAAGGGGTGTGGATAACATTGCGATATATGAAAAGAATTACCTTGGCTCTGGGTCCACTTTTCGTTGTGGCACCGGGATAAGGCAGCAGTTTGGAGATGAGGCAAATATCAGGATGATGAAGCGTGCGGTTGAAAAATGGACGGGGCTTGGCGAAGAGATAAACTTTCCAAAGTTCAAGATGGCCCAGACAGGGTATCTATTTTTACTTTACGATGAAGATGAGATGAGTCGTTTCAAGAAAAATGTGGAACTTCAGAATTCACTGGGGGTACCTTCCAGGATAATATCTCCTGAAGAGGCACAGGAAATAGTGCCTACTCTGGATACCAGCGAGGTGATTGGTGCGTCATGGAACCCGACTGATGGCAAGGCGAACCCGTTTCTTGCTGTTCATGGACTTGCCAGGTATCTTAGGGAAAATGGCGTGGAGATAAACGAATACACAGAGGTTAGAGATGTTATTGTTAAGGGTGGTGCTGTTGATGGAATAAAAACCTCACGCGGTGAGGTTAAAGCAGAGATAGTACTAAACGCCGCCAACGCCTGGGCTAAGATCATAAATGAAAAATTGGGTGTGAATTTTCCAATAGAGCCTTATAAGCATCAGGGAATAGTAAGCGAACCATTCAAGAAAGGGGAAATAAAGCCAATGGTCATTTCATTCAGGCATGGGGGTGCTTATCTCACGCAGAAAGCCAATGGTGGCATAATTGGGGGGATAGCTCTAAAATACGGACCTACCTGGGATCTAACACCCACTTACGACTTCCTCAGAGAAGTGGCAAAGAATTTCACGAGAATAATTCCCGCTTTGAAGTACATAACCATCATAAGGCAATGGGCAGGTTATTATGCTGAGACCCCTGATCACAACGCTGTCATTGGAAAGGTTAAGGAAATAGATGGATACTATATTTCAGCCGGATTTTCAGGTCATGGATTCATGCTTGCACCTGCAGCTGCAGAGGGCATGGCCGATCTCATAACAAAAGGAAGCACATCATTACCCCTTGATTTCTACGATCCTTACAGATTTGAAAGAGGTGAACTAAGAGAGCAGGCAGTTCAGATGGGGTAGCCAGAGTATTCATGACTTTGAGCATAAACCTCATATACATGTTTTTTATTTCTCCACTGGCCCCGAGAGAATGGCCACGCGTAGCCCCGTGGTGTAGTGGTCAAGCATGCGGGACTCTGGATCCCGCGACGGCAGTTCGAATCTGCCCGGGGCTGCTACCTCTCAAAAAGTAATTTTTTTGATTTTATTGTTATTATGGATTGTGGATGTGGCAGGTGTGCTGCTGTATTCACTAATAGGCGTTTTATTTGGCGTGATCACGGGGCTCATACCAGGTATCCATGTGAATAACATTGCTCTGATAGCCCTTGTTCTTTACAGGATGGGATACGATCC
>JALSPD010000044.1 GCA_026986135.1 DHVE2 group archaeon | reverse complement strand
AAGGATTGCCCACATTGTCTTCTTTCCCAGCCCTGGAAGAAGTTCAAGCATGTGCAGGCGCGTTGTTATGGGACCCGCCTCATTGAAGAACTTCACAAAGAAGGCCTCTCTGTTCTTTATAATCTCTTCAAGAACATAGGGCAGTTCGGATTTGGCTGCGTTGGTGAGCTCATCATAGGATATGCGTCTCTTCACATGGAGAATCTTTTCTCTCTTTTCCTTATCCTTGCCAATGTACACCCTCTCCCCAATTATCAGGGAGACATTCGGCTTGGGTATCAGCTCAAAAAGCTTGAATTCGTTCTCCCCTATAGCTATGGCAAGAGGAGTCCTCTTGAAACTCTTTTCCTCCAACCTTCCCTGCGGTAAATAATCCAGTATATATGCATAATCCTCCAACTTTCACGCCCCCTTTAAATGTATTTTGCCACCACATCCAGAATCTGCTTTATCTGCTCCGGTGGCAGTACGATCTTCTCCTTGGCGTAAACAGCCCTAACCTGATCAGGATGAACAGGAAGAATATCAGCTATTTTCACGGCATGGCGCTCATCCATAAAATCCAGTCCCATTAGCTCCTCCACGAGTTTTCTTGAATCCTCTGCACTCAGACGGGAGAATTCCTCCGCGTGCATGAGCGCTGCCTTCTGTATGTTGTTGAGTTCCCTCTTCTCGTTTTCTTTGAGGAGGAGTTCCTTCACCTCTGAAATAGTGAGATACTTCATTTCACTGCACCCTCTTCTCCACCTTTATCTTCTTCAGATGCACAGGATGAACTATCAGAATCTTCTCCATTCCACCATCCCTTATCTTGAGTTTGTAGCAATCACCCTGCATACCCACAATTACACCTGTGCGACCCTGAAATCTGTGATGCGGAAATCCATAATGCTCGGATGGATTGATATCCACCGCCGCGTACTCACCCACCTCAAACTTTGCAAGGTATCTGCGAATAGGTGGGAGTCCTCTCTCCCTTACCTTCTTGGTCATCTTCTTGCGAGATCTTGCCCTTGGACCATGCGACATCTTCATAGGAACCACCTTAAATTGCACGGGTATAAAACATTTGCCATATATAACTTTTCCCGAATGCAATGATGGTTTTACTCTGAGATGTGGTAGATATGAAATATGCGTGTTATAACACTTAGAAATGAAACAATTTTGTCCAGAATTTGGCAAGTATAGGGGCATATTGGATAATTTATGGGCAATACTTAAATATGTATCACGATAATGGGTGAATGTATGAAAGGATACGAGTTGGGTGGGAAGGAGAGTTATATCAATGGATCATCAAGGCCAATAGCGAAGAAAATAAAGAGGAAATCAGTAACAGCAAAGAAGAAAATTATTGTTGGACTGATAGCCATCATATTGCTGGCAAACATTGGAGTTATCATTGCCATGCATGGCAACGGACAGTATACCGGCCAGGAGAACAATGAGAAAATTAGAGTGATAGTGCCAGAAAGGTTATTAAATGGGCTTACAGGAGCAAAAATCATAGAAAACTACGGAGCATTTGCCCTTGTAGAGGTACCTAAAGATGCTGTTAACATAAGGGCAGATATGAACATTCAGCCCGTTGATTATACTATACATTTCACGTCGGGAGATTTCGTTATATCTCCAAAAGGGGTGGTTTCTGAAAACTCTTTGAACTCAATACCAAGTGACTGGAAAATTAAAAGTTACGGGGAAAATGGGAATTATCTTGTGCAGTTCATAGGACCTGTAAAAAAAGAGTGGCTCAGGATCTTAGAGAACAATGGTGTGAAGATTGAGAGAACTCTTTATCCATATTCCTACGTTGTGAAAATGAAAAGCCAGGATGTAGAGATAGTGGAGAATCTCAAGGACTCCAAAGGAATAAAATTCGTAAATTATGTGGGAATATACCAGCCATACTGGAAGGTGAGCAAGGAGATACTTCGGGGATACATATATAGGCCGATGGTGTCACCCCTGGTACTACCATACATTAAAGAGGTGAATCCAGAATTTAAAAACAAGTGGGTAAAGGTATGGTGGGACCCTCAGAAAACACCTGCAGAGGCGAAGTATGTATACCATGGTCATATGAATCTGATAGTAAAGACATACCCCGATGAGAAAGATTTCAGCAGAATATATACGAGGATAAGCAACTATGGAGGAAAGATAGTTAAGGAGGATTTCAAAAATCACAAGATTATCATCTCTGTTGACACTTCCAGTATCTACGAACTTTCAAAAGACCTTGCCAAAATGCCTGAGGTATACTGGGTAGAAATCCAACCTGAATACCATGTGATGAACGTAAATTCCCACTGGGTAGGTCAAAGCTATGTGGTTGAGTTCTACCCGGCGTATTACTGGGACGTTTTACCACTCTGGAGCCATGGAATCTGGGGTCAAAATCAGATAGTGGGAGTCACTGATAGTGGGATTGACATAGATAACATATTTTTCAGGGATCTTGATTCAAATGGAAACATCAAGTATCCCGGACCTGATCACAGAAAAATTATAGGATACAGAATCAATAGCAATTCTGCGGCATACGATGACGATATAATAGGCCACGGAACGCATGTATGCGGTTCCATAGCCGGGGATAGGGGCACCATTGGTTATCCCGATCCTTTTGATGGCATGGCACCCCTTGCAAAAATCACATTTGATGATGCGGGAGACCCAAGCAACCCGGATGCTGTTAATCCAGATGTCCCCGGAGATTTCCAGCAACAGTACGCTGATGGAGCCAGAATACACAGTAACTCCTGGGGTGGATCAAGCAATTCCTATGATTCACAGGCGGCAGATACCGATGGATTTATGTGGAATCACAAAGACGATTTGATACTCTTTGCCGCAGGAAACAGTGGTCCGGGAGCAAATACTGTAGGAACACCTGGAACCGCAAAGGATATAATTACCGTTGGAGCGGCGGTCAACTGGATAAATGCGCAGATGGCCGATTTCTCCTCCCATGGACCTGTGGATGATGGAAGGCTCAAACCAACAATAGCCGCTCCAGGAGTATGGATTGAAAGTGCGGATAGTGATGCGGGTGTGCATACATGGAACTCTGGATTTTTAAAGATGGATGGGACCTCAATGGCCACACCTACAATGGCCGGATTCGCAGTGTTAACAAGACAGTACTTTACCGACGGTTTCTATCCCAGCGGTGAGAAAAACAGCAATGATGGCTTCATACCCTCTGGAGATTTAATAAAAGCAACTATGGTAAATTCAGCTTGGGATATGGCATGGGAGTATACTGGAGATTCTGGAAAAGCGCCCAAGCATATACCCTCCAACGGTCAGGGATGGGGTAAGATAAATCTTGACAATGCCCTGTATTTCAAGGGAGATACCAGAAGGCTTCTCGTGCTGAGAAACGGACTCAATCATACGGATGATTTCACATCGTCCGGGCAGTCGCATACATACCACATCCATGTGGGTAACGGCGATTATCTAAAAATAACCCTTGCATGGACTGATTATCCAGGACCAACAAACAGCAATCCTGACATAATAAATGACCTCAACCTTGTGGTTACCGCGCCTGATGGAACACAGTATCTGGGAAATGTGTTTAGCAACGGATTCTCCACAACAGGTGGCTCTCCAGACAACCTTAACACTGTGGAGCAGGTGCTTTTGCCTGCAAATCTGGTAATCCCCGGAGAGTGGACAGTTGAGGTAATTGCAAATAATATTCAGCATGGGCCACAACCATACGCCCTTGTGGTAACTGGAGACCTCTACGATACGAGCCATGTAACTGCAAATGATAGGGATAGTTCCTCCGAGACAATAGAAGTTTATCCGCATTTCCAGATGAACGACATAACCAATGTGCCACCGATGGACTCAAAACTATATATAAAATATGGTGACTGGAACGCAAATACGGATCCCAATTCTCAGGATACTGTAAGCGTTAGCGTGACAATCTCAGGAAAGGATAGCGAAACTGTCACTCTAACCGAGACGGATGTGAACTCAGGCATATTCACGGGAACCATATATCTTCAGGAGTCTTCCTCTGGCAACT
>JALSPD010000043.1 GCA_026986135.1 DHVE2 group archaeon | reverse complement strand
TGCCTGATTTCTTGCCGTATATGAAGCCACGGTGCTTCAGTTCCTCAATATGCTTATAGACCTTGGTTCCCAGCATCTCTCTAAGTTTTCTCTGGGATATGGGCTGGTAGTATGCTATAACCGCCAGGGTCTTGAGGACATCATCGCTCATCTCTCTCTTGCCCACCTTGTATCCGTAATCCACATACTCATCTCTGAGCTGCATCACATACTTGTTGCCTATTCTCACAATCTCTATTGCCCCATTCCTTTTCTCGTATTCAGTCCTAAGCTTCTTCATGGCCTTGCTTACCTCCTCCACCTTCGCATCAACAAGCTTTGCAATTTCACCCACTCTCATAGGTCTATCGGTGGAAAACAGGACCGCTTCAACTCTTCGCATGATTTCATCCATAATCCCGCATGCTAACAGGCATTATTAAATTTCTCTGATACATGGTTGAAAATGACGTGAGAAAAGTTAAATAACTCTGTGAAATACGCATGCCTATGGGTATCTTGCTTCTTATTGCTGTGGTAATAGTGGCATTTTTGCCATCCCTGATATATGTGGTGATGGTGCGCAATACAGAGCGCTACCGCCGTGAGCCATGGCGCGCGGTGATGAAATCATTCTTCTGGGGTGCAATTTTTGCGATTCTAATTGCGGCAGCAATTGAGTTTCTCCTTGCCTATTTCTACTCAGAGACATTTGAATTGTTCAGGGGCTACGAGTTCATAGCCGAGCATAAGGAGAGCATTGATGCCATAATAATCGCGGGAATAATAGCGCCTGTGGTTGAGGAGGGAGCAAAGGCCTACGGTGTGATTGTATCAAAAAGGTACATTGATGAAATAGAGGACGGTTTTGTATACGGCGCCTCCTCAGGCTTTGGATTTGCAGCCACCGAAAACCTCCTCTACGAAATATCTGCGTTGCTGGCTGGTGGCATAGCAGCATGGATTGCCGTATCTCTCATCAGGTCCATTGCCTCAGCGCTGCTCCATGGAAGTGCCACCGCCATGACTGGATTTGGTTATTCCTCAAAACTACTATCCGGCAAGGGTGGAATGGCCCATGGCTACACTCTGGCCGTAGCAATGCACTCCTCGTTCAACATAATCGCCTCGGTGCCCATATTCCTAGCAGGGTTGGACAATCCCCTTGTTTACCTGATTCCACTGACAATTGCGATTCTCTACGGGAGCTTTGCATTCAAGTACATACGCTCAAGGATCAGATACTTTGATAAACTTTCTCGGCCGTAATAACGCAGGAGAGAAAATCGTCAAGGGTGTGAAGTAGCGAGCCAATTGATTCAGCATTCACCTGGCAAATTATGCGATTTGATTCTCTCCTGCATTCTATGTAACTGTAATTATCCACCTCTATGCTCCTGAGAACATGCTCCGCCATCTCCACACTCTGGAATTCAAGGATCACACGGGTATTTATCCGAGGTAAATCTCGCGGCCCATTCTTTTTGAGTAGGTCCATTCTTCCTCACCTTCCACATTGAATTCTTTCAGAGAGAGATCAAGCATGTCCGCATAGAAAAGCACATACGCCTCCCGCGTTCTTATTCTCTGTGGTACATTGTCCACAATGGGTGAGTGATGCGCGATTATTGCGTGAAGAAGCTGGTCCCGCATATCCGCGGGGAAATCAATTATCTCCCTTATCTTCTCCTCCACCATGTTATATGATATCACGGTATGGCCAAGCAATCTCGCACGGTTGTTGGGTCTTATGGTTGTATCCACCTCGTAGCTACCAATTCTGCCTATATCGTGCAGGAGCGCTGCCGTTATGAGAAAATCAACATTCAGTCCGTAAACCTCAGCAAGGTTCTCACACACCCTTGTAACATTCAGGGTGTGCTCCGCAAGGCCCCCTATGTATGCATAAGCCCCTGAGGCAGCTCCAGGAGCTTCGCGAAATTCATCAAGAAATCTGTGGGATGAGAAAAACAGGTCAAGAAGTTTTGAAAGATGCGGCTCCTCAACCTTCTCCACATAGTGCATAATTTTCTTCATCACATCGTCCAGTGAATCCAGCACAGGCAAAAATCGGCTTCTATCGTAATTTTCCACCTTGATTATGTATCCGTAATCGGCATCCACTGAGATGTATGGAGTGGTATCACTTCTGTAGGTTCCATGAACCTCAATAACATCACCCTCCGCAATCTCCCCGTAAAGTTTTTCCGTCTTCTCCGGATCTCTGCCCCAGTACTTTATCAGGACATTTCCGGTTTTATCTCCTGCCTCAATGACGAAGAATTTACCCTCCTTGTTTGCACGGTAATCTCTTACCCCATATTTTTTGTGGACCGCCAGAACAATGGTCACTGTATTGCCATCCTCCAGATCTTTAACATACATCTCCCCGCGCATGATTTCGCAATGCCACCATGGGATAAGTTATTTTTCCCTATCCTCCAGATGCAACCTTTTTATTCTCAGTTCCCCTCGTAGACCATCCCAAAATTTTTCCGCATCATCCACCACGATCTTTCTCTGAAAATGAGGGGCATCCAGGACAAAACTCTCATATTCTCCACCTTCACCAGCAAGATTGATTCGGTATTTTTTCTCAAGATCTTTGAGCTCATTGATGAATGATTCATCAATTACCCTTCCAAGATGCTTTTTCTCCAGGCCATATGCGTAAACTCCAATGACCATAATTTTGAGTCCGGCTTCAATCATATCTCTAAGCAAAATCTCCTGGTTCTTTCCCCACAGGGGTGCAAACGATAACAGGCCAAGATCCGTGCATACTTCCTCTATGCGTGTTTTCTGATAATTTGATGCTATGGCACCGCTCACCACAGCATCCACATCGTAATTGGAGAGGACAGAATGCAACTCCTCTATGGAATCTCCTATTCTGTATATGTCCTGGGGTATACCCATGGCCTCCGACTGAATGCGGGTTCTCTCAATCATTGGCACATGATACATGTATGAATCATCCCTCTTGGGAAAAATAGTTACAAGCTTTTCAATTTCAAATCCCTGCTGCATGGCAAGATAAATTGAATATGTGGAGTCCTTTCCTCCAGAGAATAATGCGATTGCTCTCATTCGCCCTTGCATGGGTTGATAGGTAATAAAATTTTTATATACCCGCTCATTATCGCCTTTGCAAAGGTGATGCTCAATGCCGAATGGACTTTATACTGCCAGGAAATTGCGTAAAGATCGTCAGGAATTGCGGTGGAGCGACCGCTATTACAAGAGGAGAGTACTCCGTTTAAAAGAAAAGAGCGACCCACTTGAGGGGGCACCACAGGCCAGAGGAATTGTGATAGAGAAGGTTGGTATTGAGGCAAAGCAGCCAAACTCTGCCATACGAAAATGCGTAAAGGTTCAGCTGATAAAGAATGGTCGCGTTGTTACAGCTTTTGCTCCTGGCAACGGGGCCATAAACTTCATAGATGAGCACGATGAAGTAGTTATTGAGGGTATCGGCGGAAGGTTGGGCCGTTCCAAGGGAGATATTCCAGGAGTAAGGTATAAGGTAATCAAGGTGAACAACATCTCCCTGCAGGAGCTTGTGCGTGGCAGGAAGGAGAAGCCTGTGAGGTGATATCATGGAAAAATTCCTCATATTTGGAAAGTATTCGGTTGATGATGTGGTTGTGAATGATCCGGGGTTGGTAAAGTATATTAACCTTGATGCACGACTTGTTCTTCACACCCATGGAAGGCATGTGAAGAAGCACCTTGGAAAAACCCAGGTTAACATTGTTGAAAGACTCATCAACAATATGATGAGGACGGAAAAATACACAGGGAAGAAGATGAGTGCATACCGTGTGGTTAAGGAGGCATTTGAAATAATAGAGAAGAAAACTAAGCAGAATCCCGTTCAGGTTTTTGTGAATGCTATAATCAACGCAGCACCCAGAGAAGAGGTCACAAGGTTGAAGATGGCGGGCATTGCGGTTCCAAAGGCAGTGGATGTTGCTCCCTCCAGACGTGTGGATATTGCACTCAGAAATATAGCTCTCGGTGCAGTCAATGCCACCTTCCGCAACACAAAATCCGCCGCGGAATGTCTGGCGGATGAGATAATAAAGGCTTCAAGAAACGATGTTTCAAGCTACGCCGTCTCCAAGAAGGAGGAGATTGAGCGC
>JALSPD010000042.1 GCA_026986135.1 DHVE2 group archaeon | reverse complement strand
GTTTGGATCCTGAACATGCTTGGGATACGCCTCGCGTGGCCCATATACAGCGGCCATTATTTTGTTGCCGCCCCATTCTATGTACGCGGAACCATCTGCTCGCTTAACCACACCAACCTCCATGCGTATGGGGCGAAGTTGATTTGGAAGGCGTCCATCTATTCTTAGACCATTATCGTCAATGAGTTTGATATCCGCTTTCATTCCCATTATTCCTCACCTCTCTCAAGAAACTCTTTGATTCTATCTGTGAGCCCGTAAGTATGTGCCTCTTTTTCAATCATTCGTATGGCTTTGATTACTCGTATCATTCCATCAGGGGCTCCGGATATCCATATCACTCCATTCTGACCTACATAAATACGGCAGTTGGTGTACTCCTTCAGCATCTGTATCATTGATCCACCCTTTCCTATCAGCCTTGGCACCTTTGATGGTGCAATCTTTATTATATGTCCACCCTCAAGCTTACGCAAACCCTGCTCCTTCATTGTTATCCATACCTGACCAAGCTCGTTGACATTGCTTACCTTGGCCAGGATAACATCTCCTATGCTCAGAAATCTTCCTGTGTCGCCAAACTCCACGCGCCAGGGTACATCGTTAACATGCAGCGGGGCATAGTAGGGCGCGTTTATATCCACAACCCAGTTCATGGGTGCGAGGTCCACTATTTTCCCGATCACCTTATCCCCCTTCTTTGGAATGTAGCATCCGGAAAGGGGAATCACATTCACATAACCCGCGCGGGATTCAACAATACCCAGATACGCTGAGAAGATTTTTCCATTTTCTACAAAGACACCGCGACCGGGTTTTCCCTCCATTTTTATCTCTTCACCAGGTACCACAATATACCGAACTTTTCTATTCTCTTCCATTATAAACTACCTCCTTATGATTTTGGTCTGAACGTTACCGTGAGTTTTTTTGTTGAGCATATCCAGAAAGTCTCCCTGCATTCCCGCAGGGATTTCAATGAGGCCAATCCATGATCCGTCGCTCTGCCATTCTTCCTTGAGAATCACACCCATCTTGGACACTTCCCCGTATATCTTACCGTACATCTCTCCGCTTACCTTAACTGCAATTTTTACCTTTTCAAATCTTATGGGGATTATAGGGCGAAGAGCCTTCAGAACAAGTGGAACCTGCTCTTCCACAGATTTAAGTGGATCAATATGCACCTTAGCCTCCTCCAGGGCAAGCTCAATTCTCTTGGGGGGATGAGGCGCACCGGTTTGAGGGTTTATTGCGTTTCTGGCAATTTCCATTATAATTCTTTTCTTCTTTTCTTCAAGCATCTTGCGTCTCTGCTCGGTGGTTAGCTGCACCTGTCCATCACGAATTATCCTTTTGGCAATCTCATTGACATCTGTTGTTCCAAACACTTCCTTTATGGTTTCCTCGCCTGCACGATCGCCCTTTCTTGCATCCTTAAATATTTCGTCTATCACAAGATAATCAACAACGTTATCAATCTTCCCTGATTTTATGTCGTCAATTGCATTCGGGTCCACCAGGATCTCAAACCGATGGCCCTTGTGCTCGTATCGGGCCACCACGGCATCTTCAAGCCGAACCATCTCCTCTCTCACCTTCTGTGGATTTGGATGCCAGATACTTTTCCACGTACTCCTTTATCTCATCCTTTGACATTTTTACGAAGTTTTGTCCCTTCTTAACATAGCCGATTTCCAGTGTAACCTTATCCAGCGGCTCCTCTGACACGGACTCAATTGCTTTCAATCCCAGCATAAGAGCCTCCTCAAATTCCATATCGTCACGGTATTCCTTTTCAAACAGTTCCATTACTGTTTCTCTTCCTGAGCCTATGCATCCAGCTTTGTATGCCATTATCGCACCGCTTGGCTCAGTTTCCATTAGAAAAACACCGCGATCATCCACCCCACCAACCAGGAGTGATGCCCCAAATGGTCTTACTCCTCCATACTGGGTATATTGCTGCTTGAAGTCGCTGATCCTCTTTACAAGCTGCTCCACTGTTATTTTTTCCCCGTATGTTACCTTTTCTATCTGGCATATTAAGCGGGCATAATCTACAAGAATACGGGCATCGGCCACAAGCCCTGATGTGGCGCATCCAATGTGATCATCAACCACATAAATCTTCTCCATAAGTTCATCCTCAATCAGACGGCTTTTTATGCGCTTATCAGCAATCAGCACAACCCCATCTTTAAATTTCAGGCCCACAGTGGTCGATCCACGCTTTACAGCAGATCTCGCATATTCAACCTGAAATAATCTTCCATCAGGACTGAACACAGTAATTGCCCTATCATATGCCATTTGAGCTGGTTGCATCTTTTCATCACCTCTCTTGCGGGGATTATATCTTCTCATTATAAAAGTTTATGCTCTCTATACTGCTGTTTATTTAGAGGTGCGTTTTCATCACGATGTCATTTTTCCATGGTGCGTGAATCTGGAGAATGCCACTGGGAAATAGTAACATATTTGCCTTCCAAAATAGTAAGAAATTTAAGGAAAAAATTAAATAGGTATAGCCAATGATGTAACTGGTGGGAAGTTATGAAAGCGAGGGATCGTAAGTCCATAAAATTTGATTGGAGGCAGACTTTGGTACAGAGAAAGAAGCGCATTTTTGTTCTTGCGCTGGGCGTGGTTCTTTTTGCAGCCATCTTTCTTTCAATGATAGGAAACACGGGTACACACCATACGTTGGGGGATCTTTACATAGTACATGCACCTCCTACGGAAGTAAGAGCCTTGACAAGATCGAATGACTTTGTGGAAGTGTACAATTCGTTTGTGCTTATGAGATTGACCGATGATGAGGTTGCGAAGTTCAGGGTGCGGGGTATTCCAGTGGAGAATATCGGCTACATGGAGAGGATTGGGGTGGCCAATTATCCATTTACCCCGGGGAATGAGCCAAAAATACCTGATTATCTCAAGGTCTCAGAGAGCAATTATCTTCTGGTTAAATTCCATGGGCCAATAAAACAGGAATGGAAAAGAAGCGTTGAGAAAATGGGCTTCAGGGTACTGGGTTATATCCCTTACAACACGTATATTGTAAGGGGGAACTATGCATTATCAGATGAGCTCAAAAAGTTGCCCTATGTGGAGTATGTTGGCATTTATCAGCCGGCGTTTAGAATAGAACCCACTCTAATTGGTGCAAGTGGGATGCAGGAAGTGAAGATAATTCTGGTAAAAGATAAGAGTCCAGTAGCAGTAGCCAAGGAAATAACCGAGCTGGGAGGAATTGTCAAGAGGTGGAGCTATGGAATGTATAACAATTATGTGGTTGCAAGAATGCCTCCCAGTGCAATATACATGGCTTCAAAGATTGAGGGTGTGCTCTGGATACAGAGTGAGGTAAGGTTCCATATACTGAACGATGTAGCCCATGCCATACTTCAGGATGCATCAACCAATAATGCAGATCATACCGTTTGGGATCATGGTCTATACGGAGATGGTCAGATAATAGGCGAATCTGACACGGGTATTGATTATGATCACACGATGTTCAGGGATTCCAATCCTCCCAAGATGGACGATCCCAAGAACTACGATCTGAATAACCTTCCAGCTCCAGACACATCACACAGAAAGATAATACATTACTGGACATTTGTGGATGATCACGATCTGGATTCCTCCGGTCATGGAACACATGTTGCAGGTAGTATTGCAGGCAATGCCACACCGTACAGTTCAAGCGATGCCCAGTACAATGGCGAGGCTCCGAGTGCAAAGTTGAGTTTTGTGGATATAGGCGGTTCTGGAGATTCTCTATCTCTGCCTGATGATCTCAATGTACATTTTTACTGGATGTACCATGATGGTGCCAGAATTTCATCTCATTCTTGGGGTGGAAGTGCCAATGGTTACACAGGGGAAGCCATGAATGTGGATCAGTTCATGTGGAACCATCCGGATTTCCTCATATTGTTTGCCAACGGAAACTCAGGTTCAAACACTAATACGGTTGGTTCTCCAGCCACCGCCAAGGACTGCATTAGCGTTGGCGCCCTTGGTAATTATGGTGGTGGATATGGCGGAGGCGGCAGTGAGACTCTTAATGATATTGCATCCTTCTCATCTAGGGGTCCGACTGCGGATGGGAGACTCAAACCCACAATAGTTTCCCCTGGCGTGGCGATTGATTCCGCCGATAGCGATGATGATCCAACAAGCAATAATGGTGGAAAA
>JALSPD010000041.1 GCA_026986135.1 DHVE2 group archaeon | reverse complement strand
GCCTATGGGGTATTAGCCTCAGTTTCCCGAGGTTATCCCCCACCCGAGGGTAGGTTGTCCACGTGTTACTGAGCCGTCCGCCGGTGCTCCCGAAGGAGCCCCTAGACTCGCATGGCTTAGTCGGAGCCCGATAGCAGTGGCCTCCGGCAGGATCAACCGGAGTTGATCGAGCCTCGCTTGGAGAAGTACGACGGCAGACCGCAGTCTGCACACCTATCGAGCGTCAGATCTGAGAGGTCCATCCCGTGCAGGGATGTTTTTCTCAGATCTCCATTGAATGTGATGCTTATCCACGACCATGGAACCCAGATGCTCATATATCACATCTGGCG
The DNA here is from genome assembly GCA_026986135.1 of DHVE2 group archaeon. Lineage (GTDB taxonomy): Archaea > Thermoplasmatota > Thermoplasmata > Thermoplasmatales > Aciduliprofundaceae > JAADDK01. The sequence continues at coordinate 3,915 of JALSPD010000041.1, read as the reverse complement.
CCTTTTGGTCGCATGTCGGCCTAATATGAATGTGGTATATATTCCTTTCGCTCTTACTCAAAATGGGAATGATTCAGGTGGATATCTTTAAAATACTTATCCGTGATATCCCTGTATGATCCGTGCATCTGTGCGCTCAAAGAGGATTGAATATGCCATCAGAGATGTTGTTGTTCCTGCAAATGAACTTGAAAGAAAAGGGATTGAAGTTCTCAAACTCAACATAGGGGACCCAATAAAGTATGATTTTAGGACGCCTGAACATATACGCAGGGCTGCCGCAGAGGCGGTTATGAACTCAAGAAGTGAATACTCTCCTTCGGAGGGTCTGCCGGAGTTAAGGGAAGCGATAGTGGAAAGGGAAAAAGAATACGGGGTTGATATCACACAGAATGATGTCATTGTCACCACGGGGGTAACTGAAGCACTCATGATGATATTTGCCGCGGCGCTGGATCCCGGGGAGGAGATTCTCGTTCCTGGACCGACCTATCCGCCATACATAACTTATCCTACCTTTTATGATGGAGTCCCGAAGACATATAGGACAGTTGAGGAAGATGGTTGGCAGCCTGATATTGATGATATAAGGAAAAAGATTGGTCCCAGGACAAAGGCAATTGCTGTTATAAATCCTAATAATCCTACAGGAGCGTATTACGATACAAAGATCCTACGCCAAATCGCTGATGTTGCCGCTGAGCATGGGCTATTTGTTATAAGCGACGAGATCTATGATAGGATGCTCTATGATGATGATTTCGTTTCCATTGCGAATGTGGCGAAGGATCTTCCTGTGATCATACTCAATGGAATATCAAAGGTTTACCTTGCCCCGGGATGGAGAATTGGATACCTTGCAATTCGCGACCCGGATGGCTCTCTTGAAGACATTCGCGATGGTATATTTAGACAGGCAAGAGCCAGACTATGTGCAAATACGCCCCTCCAGATTGGCTATCTTGCAGCACTCAGAGGTCCTCAGAATCACATCAGGGAGACAATGGAAAAGCTGAGGGTTAGAAGAGACTATGTGGCAAAGAGGGTTGAAGAGATAGAGGGTCTAAGTGTTGTTCCACCAAAGGGTGCATTTTACATGTTCATAAAGGTGCATGGGTGTAGGGATGACAAAAGATTTGCCCTGGACCTTTTGAGGAAAAAGCATGTTCTTACGGTTCATGGGTCTGGATTCTGTCCTGTCTATGGAAAAGGGCATTTTAGAATAGTTAATCTTCCCCCTGTGGAGTATCTTGAGGAGGCATTCAATCGTATAGAATCCTTTATGAGGGAGAGAAAAAGTATTTAAATGAATGGGAATTACCCTTCCAAGGTGACTGTTCATGGCTCCGAAGAGAGATAGGACTGCAAGGAAGGTTCGCGATAAATGGCGCTCAAAGGTTTGGTATACCATAATTGCCCCTGAGACTTTCAGTTCAAAGGAGCTGGGGATGACTCCTGCGGATGCCCCTGAAAAGGTTATAGGTCGTATTGCAGAGACCACCCTCTATGATCTCACTGGCAATTTCAAGAAGATGCATGTAAAGCTATATTTCAAGATAAACAGGGTGCAGGGTACAAATGCATATACAAGGTTCATAGGCCATGATATGACCACCGATTACATCAGAAGGATGATCAGGAGGAGGAGAAGCCGCATTGATGCAATATTTCCAGTAATGACTGCCGATGGTTATAGGATGCGTGTTAAGGTGCTCCTGGTACCAGATAGACGCATAAAAACTTCAATAAAGAGCGAGTTGAGAAAGAAGGTGGTGGAGTACCTTACCCAGAAGGCAAAGGAAATGACATTCTCGGAGTATGTGAAGTACCTTCTTGCGGACGATACACCCAGAGAAATTTCAAAAATACTGAAGCCTATCTACCCTGTTAGGAGGATAGAGGTTCGTAAAACAGAAGTTCTGCATTTTCCCGAGGAGAAAGTGGTTGAACTCGTGCGCGAGGAGGAAGAAAAAACCGCTGAAGAAGGCGAAAATGTTGAAACCACTGTTGAAGAGGTTGCGTCTTAAGTGCCGGGGTGGCTCAGCCTGGTGGAGCGTCGGACTCATAGGGTTTAAAAATCTCCACCTCCAGACCTGAGAAATCCGAAGGTCCCGGGTTCGAACCCCGGCCCCGGCATTCTATTTGTGTTCTGTTCTAAATGCTCTATCTCCTGCATCACCAAGGCCTGGAAGTATGTATCCCTTATCGTTAAGTTCTCTATCCAGAGCTGCAACGTAGATTTCCACATCTGGAAATTTTTCTTTTATTCTACTAACACCTTCTGGAGCAGCAATAACTCCCATGATTATCCTTCTCTTTGGTGTGCCGTGACTCTCGCATTCCTCAATTACCTTAATCAGTGTGGATCCAGTGGCGATCATCGGGTCCAGTATAATAAGGACATCGTTGTCCAGATTCGGAATTCTAACATAGTTCATCTCTATTTTAAACTCGGGAGGCCTGCCCCTGGAAGCGGAGATAATTCCAACTTTGGCATTTTCAAAAATCTTGATTACCCCTTCCATAAAGGGGATTGCCGCTCTTAGCACAACTACAATGGTCACCTTATCCCTATCTTTTATTTTTATCCCAGTTGTTTTCTCCAATGGGGTATTTACTTCTATGGTTTCGGTCTCAAAGGTTTTTGTAAGTTCATAGGCCATGTATCTACCAAGGGAAACCAGATTTCTTCTGAATGATATAGTGTCAGTGTTTTTATTTCGTAGTTCAGTGAGGATTTCCTGAATTAAGGGTGAATCCTCCATGGTATACACTCCATCCTTCTCAATCATTCAGGCACCTCCTTGCAAGGTTAATCACTTCATCCCTTAAAACATCTCTTTTTCCTTTGAAAAGATGTGAGGGTGCCCTGGTGTCAGAAGAGCCAAAACCCCGCACAAATTCAAATTTTTTTGCCATTTCAATGGCAATTTTTTCCTCACACCTCTTTTCAAGTGGAAATTCAAGGTGAGCCTCCACGGTACCATGGGTAAGCAGATAGTCTATGTGCCATCTCAGTTTTTTATTTTGCCTTTTATGGCGGTTGATTCTTGCATCCATATTTTTCTGGGCGGATCCTATGTAGAGATAGTATCCAGCCTCAAATGTAATTGTACCCAGAGCCCCAATTTTTATTGCTCTTTTTTTATCCATCCTTATTATCAGTGCGTATATCCCTGAGTGCATTGGGGATGTATCGCTTGATATGATATAATCTTTAAAAGAGTTCTATTGAAGACAATGCGATGAACATGGGGCCGCTGGGATTTGAACCCAGGTTTCCGGCTCCCGAAGCCGGAAGGATGCCAAGCTACCCCACGGCCCCTCTATTCCGGGAGGGAACGACCACCATGTCATCTATCCATGGGGCCGGCTTCTCCCGGAGAATGGGCCCGCCCGGGTTCGAACCGGGGACCTTCGCCTTGTAAGGGCGACGTCATAACCACTAGACCACGGGCCCGCAATCGTGAGATGGAAAACGGGTATTTAATTTTTACCTGAAAACAAAAATTGAAGGGGAATTATTACGGTGGCGTAGCATTTTGCACTGGTGGTTGTGAAGTGCGCATTATCTCTTCAAATTTAAGGTACGCAAGTAGCAGTAGTATCCCCGGTATTACTCCTCCAAGTACAATACCGAGAATAGCCCATAACAATGTTTTATTTTTAGCCTCACTGTATTTTTTCTGATCAATCATGTTGTTTATTTTCTTGGAGAAGTGCCATATCAATAAGTTAATTATGGCCGCAACCAGTGTGATTCCAAGGGTAAATATCGCGCCTATTATCCCGAGTATGGCAAAAATCAGTGCGATTACTCCTGCAATATGCACCAGGTTTTTTAGAGTGTCAACATCAGGGTTGTATGATCTCACGTATGTGTTTTCCCTGTTATCTTCTTGATATCCCTCACTT
>JALSPD010000040.1 GCA_026986135.1 DHVE2 group archaeon | reverse complement strand
AACAACATCCCGAGAATCGCTGGGATAGCCAAGAGCCCTGATTATGTGCCAGTATCGCTTCCTGCACATTTCAACCTTTTTCGGATTCATGGTTTCAAGAACGCAAATTCAATTTATCTTATTTTTTGACAAAAAAATTCCGATAGGAATAAATAAGGGAATACCATGGTGAGATATGCTTCCACCGCTTAGCGTGATAAGGGAGAAAAGAAGATTGCTTGGTTGGACGCAGAAGGAACTCGCAAATAGAAGTGGGGTATCACAATCAACCATAGCGAAGATTGAGCGGGGAGAGATGATTCCGTCGTATGAGATTGCACAGAAAATTTTCACAGCTCTTGAGGAGGGGGCAAGGAATGAAAAAAGAAAAATGGCCAGAGATATTATGACAACCAGGGTGATTTTCGTTGAAAGCAACGATACCATCGGAAAAACCAGGCAACTGATGAAAGAATACGCCATAAGCCAGATTCCCGTCCTTGAAGATTCCCTCGTGGCTGGAATGATAACCGAGGCGGATGTGCTTGAGGCATACGAGAAACATGGTGAGAATGCAAACGAGGTTTTTGTCTCCGATTTCATGAGCTCACCACCGCCGCAGGTGCCCGAGGATGCAGATATCCATGTGATTATGGGAATCCTCAAGCAGTACCCTGCGGTTCTCGTGACGAAAAATGGAAAAATAAGAGGGATAATAACCAGAGCGGATCTCGTTTACTGGTTCTGAAAATTGAGATTGGAGAATATCATCGTGTGAATTTCTCCAGCGCTTTTTTCAATTCCTCATGATCCTTTGCATATTCTTCAAGAGAGATCCCAAGCATCTTCGCCTCCAATGCCTGGCGCATTGCGGTTGCACCCTTCATCGTTCCGTCAGGATGCCCGTGCACACCGCCCCCTGCCTGAATGACTATGTCCTTTCCAAGAATATCAACCACAGCAGGCACATGGCCAGGATGCAATCCGCCTGATGCAACAGCAAGCACTGACTTAATGCCATACCAATCCTGGGCGAATCTCATTGAATTCCCGGGAACATTCTCCAGCTGTATCTCCTCCCTTATTGATGATATTTCCTCGGCGCTACCCTCCATTTTTCCAACCGCAGTACCTATGTGGAGATTGTCCACACCAAGCAGGCGATACACCTTGGCAAGGGTAAGCATGGTGATTCCATGCCTTGGATTCCTTGTGATTGCAGCATGCATTGCCCTGTGTGCGTGAATTGCCATCCTGAACCCTTCCTCGCGATAGCTCTGGAGAGAGGAGAATCCCACTATGAATACATCAATCATGACAAACTCATTTCCCGCATCCTGAACAAGCTCTGCGCGACGGATCATCTCCCTGTAAGGGGCGGTTATGTTGATCAGGTAAATCTTCTTCTCCCCAGTTTCCTCCTCGGCGAGATCCTTTTTCTCAAGTGTGAGATAGAGCCGTTCTTCAAATCTGTTGAAATCCTGAGATGCAAGATTTTCATCATCCTTAACAATATCAAGACCTCCAGCCCACGCCTGATAGGCAACCTCAGCATGCATCTTTGCGGGCAGACCAATCTTGGGTTTTATTATCGTACCCAGGAAAGGTCTGTCGTAAACCCCTGTAATCTCCCTTACTCCCTCAACTCCATACCTTGGACCTGGATACTTTTCAATCAACCCTCTGGGAAACCTTATGTCCAGAACACGAAGATTTTCCACACTCTTCATTCCAAAAACATTACCGGCCACGCTTGCTAAAATAGCAGGCATGTTCTCCGCTTCAAAGAGATGTAGAGGATAGGCAACTTTCACATATTTGCGGTCTTCATCAATCTCGTAAACCCTTGCACTGAGCTTCTCCCAGATGTCTGGAAGGAGCGTTTTCAGGTCGGTCCATGTTCCAATTGATGACTCCTCTGCAATGCGGTCTGCAACATATCTCATATCCTTTCCCTCAGGGGGTTCTGCGTAGAACCACACAAGAAGATCACTCTCTTTTGGCTGGTAATCAAGTTCTATATAGGTCATAGGTGACATAATGGTCTGTTAATATTAAAAGATGTCCATGTATCAAGGAAAGCCACGATAAGTTTTTATGTCATAGCGAGTAATATGAAGTCCAAGTATGCCAGAGAAACCAACAGAAAATGCCCGCACATACCTGGACGAAATGAAAAAGAAAGGGATAAAACTGTATAAAGTAGCGGATATGAGCCCTGAAGAACTGATGGAGTACATGGATGTGCCCTATGAACTTGCTAAGGAGATAGTGAACCTTGCAAGAGCCGAGGCAGAGAAAAAGATGCAAAGGAAAAGAAAGGGGAATGAACTGACAATGCTACCCCATGTTGGCCAGAAAAGAGCGCAAATAATGAAAGAAAAGGGGCTAACTGTGGAAAAAATAGCTTCAATGAAACCAAAAGAATTGATGGATCTTGTTCCAAATTTGAGAAGGAGAGAGGCGGAAGACATCATCATCGCTGCAGAAATGAGGGTTGAAAACACCCTTAAAAAAAGAAATGAGTTTGAAAGCGAACTTCTGAATCTTCCCTATGTGGGAATATCCAGAGCATATAAGTTGCATTCCCAGGGTCTTGGAATTGAGAAAATCGCCGGGATGACACCCAGAAAACTTTTAGAAATACTGCCAGATCTTGAAAGCAAGCAGGCTGAAAGGATAATAATAGCGGCAGAAATGGAACTTGAGAAAAGAAAAGCAAGAGAAAAAGAGAATGTCATGAAATTACCAAAGGGTCCATCCCGACCCGAGATAGGAACACTCAAAATAAAGAGGGGGCTAGTAAACGGAAACAGTCTTGTGAATGGCAAGGGGGTTGTTAACGGGCTGGGAGTAAAACATCAAAGAAAAAACGGGAAATTTCCAATATTGGCTTTGATCGTAGCAATTATTATTGCCATCACAGCACCTGCCGCGGTTATGTTTGTGGCGGAGCACACAATAACCATTGATGGAAACTTTGAGGACTGGAAGGGGATAGAAGAGATTAAAGATCCCTTCGGGAGCAAGGATGGGCCACTCATATCGGAAAAATTTTATGTTGCACCAGACAGAATTTATATTTATGCACAGGTAAATAAACATCTATTCACCGATGCGGAGGGGATCTACCTTTTAATTGATACCGATAGAAACAAATCCACAGGTTATGCAGTTGCAAATATCGGCGCAGAGTTCATGGCCAGAATAATTGGATGGGATGGAACTGTTAGAACAGCTGAGGTTTACAGATATACCTCTCATGATCAGCACAACTGGAGCTCTTTTTCGTATTACACAAGAGTGGCTTACGGATTCTCAGGAAAGCAAATTGAATTTTCAATACCGATAGAAGCAAAAAATCCAGTTATGTTGCTTTTCATAAAAACCGAGAGCCAAGAGGATTACAGTGACATACCACTAACCGAGCACGGCGCATTCATAAAGGTGATTAATGTTGAGAGGAAAAAGGAGAAAATTGAAATTTATACATCGGGAGAAAATAGAGTGCATCTGAAAATAACTCCTTTTGGAAATCCAAAGGAACTAAGATACCATGTTGGCCTGTACATTAAGGAGAGGGGAGAGTATAAGATGATTGGCGGTGAAGAAGCAAATATAACTGTCAATAACAACCGTACCGTATATGTAATTTTCAATGCAAGTGGAAATGGGAGTATTGGCTTTCGCGTATCAGGAAACGAAAGTTTGAACGTAATAAACGAGGTTAGTCCATATTCAGTGAACACATCTGGGATTTCAATTGATGGCAATTTCACCGATTGGGATGATATCAGAGGCGTTTCGGACAGCTTGAATGATGTGGAGCCTGAGAGAAACTACACACATACCAACATTGATCTGAGCGAAATAAAAAGATATGGAAGATACTTCTACATCAAAACTTCAGGTAAAATTCTCGCTGGAGATATGATACCAGAGATCGTTGAGAAAAGGCTCAGAGACTCTGATAGGGATGGTGTGCCCGATAAGTACGATCCATACCCCTACGATTTCAACAATGACGGAATACCTGATCCAAATAGCACAGTTGTCTACGAAAACGAGACTGTTCCCGATGTGGATGGAGATAGAATTCCCGATTACCCCTACGGAGAGGATATGTGGCTTAACACCACAATACCCTCAAATTTCCCTGCGCCATATGGGGGAAAAGAGGTACATAGGTACATCGGCCCAATCCCGTTCAGGAAAATTGATGGCAATGACACCTTCTATGTGTTCATTGACGACAATGGCACATACCACGCACCATTCCTTCCATTTGGAAC